>JAOUBX010000117.1 GCA_029860075.1 Deltaproteobacteria bacterium
GCCACCAGGTTGCCATGCGGGTGAATCGATTTCCTTACCCCCTTCTATGCAGCGTTCTGTACCACCTTGGGCAGTCGTGCTACAGAGTCGCCCCCAACTAGAGTATATCAGTTCTCCGAGAGTGTCAGCAATCGCTTGTGACATGCCTGTGAAGGTAACAAATACACTGATTAATGTGATGGTCAATATTTTATTCATAGGCACAACCAGTTAATATAATGCTTTCTCTAATTCACCGCAAAATGACGCATTCGCCCTCATATGATGTTACTTATCAAAAAAAACCTTATTTTTCAAATATCCTTTTTATATCAAAAAAGCCCGATACCGGTCCGGGCTTTCTGTTTTTTCCTTATTATATTTCCTTTCCCCATTTCTCTTTCCCCCAAGTTATACATTTTTCATTTATACATAAAGCACACTTATTTGAAACTCAAATGTGAACCCGTTCCCGATATATTCGTCCGTCTCTTGTTAAGTAATGTCCAATTCATTAATACTCTTGTACTCATTATGGTAACCGTAGTTCATTATGGCCTCTATTGTGAAATTAGTTATTTGAGAATAATTTTTTATTATACGTGGAATTGCGATTGTTGGTTTATAAAATTCCTGGCCAACCCACAATGTGCCGTGTGTCAGTTCTTTAGCAGACATATTTTTCGGTTTATAGGTTACCATTGTACCGGCCAAATTATACGTATTATTCTGTACCATTTCCATTCTTGTCTCTAATGGCTGTTGCCACCATGGATCAAATATGAGTCTATTTTGTTGTTTTAGATCGTTGTAGAGCGGTGTATTTGGGTATGGCCGTAATACGTTTAAGTTTAAGGCATCTACCCCAGAGTTTTTTGCCCATTCTAGTGTATTTTTAAAGATATCAGAATTATCTTGATCAAAACCAAAAACAATGGCAGCAATAATAAATACATTTCTTTTTTTTAGTTCATTAATTAATATGCTATATTCCCTGGTTTTAGATCCGCTTTTTCTAGTATGTTCCAAACTTGATTGCACTATAGAATCAAAACCTATAAAAACATACCTCATCCCCCCTGCTACCATTGCATCCAGCAATTCTGTGTCTCTCGCTGACATAATTGTCATTGCACAACCCCATCGGGCTTCTGGAAAATTTCGTCCAATCGCTAAAGAAAGGTCCTTAGTTTTCCGGTGCGAACTACAAAAGTTATCATCCACAAAAAACCAGGTCTGGAATTTTCTATAAAATTTTGGCAAAGTTTTAATTTCCAAAAGTACTTGATCAATCGATTTATGAATAACTTTGTCTGTGTATAAATTCGTACTGGCACAAAAAGAACATCGATATTGACATCCTCGGCTGAACTCAATAACACCTGGAAACATATATTTCATGGAGTGCTTATAGAGATGTCTATCCGGCAAAGGGGATTGCAGAAAATTACTGTTCTTCTTCGATTTGAACTGAAGACCGGGCAAGGTATTATAATCAAATAATCCCGATTCAAAACTTTTAATTACATTTTCCATATGCACTTCGGCCTCGCCGTGCACTGCAACATTGGTGTAATGAATAACTTCGTTTAAGCATGAAGAGACATGCGGGCCACCCATTACCACCGTAAATTTTAATTCATTAAAAACTTTGAATAGATGTTTGGCGTCATAAGCCAAAGGCGTTTTGACTGATATGAATATTATTGTATTTGACCTTGGAAGATTATCAATATAATCCATATCAATATGAGTACCTAACTCATCATATATTCTTACCGTACAATCAGACCTGATATCTCTAATCAAAGAAGCCAGTAATGGTAGAGTAATGGCCGCAATATGTAATTCCGGCACATCGTAAATTCCCCTTTTATTTATTGGTGTCGGATAACCTACATTAATTAAAATGGCGTGCTTAAGCTTAGTACCCTTAGCATTTGTCTTTCTTGGCGGCTTTGTTCCCTCTTCAAGTGGCAATGCATTTTTTCTCAATAATTTCATAGAATATATTCACTTATTCATTACTTTTTTATATACATGCCTACTATCCAATAATGTTGAAAAATAATCTTTCCTCCAGCCGAAGTTTACAAGGCTAAAACTCCCTGGATTTATACCATGCATAAGGATATTATCTTTTATTCGTGTTGCGATGGAACTCATGGAATAGAAATTACTCACTACATATTTGTACCCATCGTAGAGTTGATCAGCAGTCATTCTCTTTGGGTGAAAAACTACATGTTTTTCATCGTAATGTTCTAGTTTATAATCAAAGATTCTTCTCTCTTTTTCAAAACGATGGTGTAGTTTTGTTCCAGGATATGGCGTTAGAATTTTGATTGAAGCTGACACAAAATTGCATTTATATAAACCTTCCAGGGTTTCATCAAAAGTACTTTCGTCGTCGCCATCTAATCCAAGTACCAGGCCTGCATGTGCCATAATGCCACAGTCGCCTAGTTTTTTTACAATGTCCTTGTACCTTCCAATTTTGTTGAAACCCTTTCCTACATTATTTAGGCTTTTTTGTGAAAAGCTTTCTATACCGAGGTAAATTGCTTTACAACCACTTTTACCCATTTCATTTAAAAGAGAAGTATTTTCGGTCACTTTTGTAGTTGCTTCTGCAAACCAGGTTTTGTTTAAAGGTGTGAGTGCTTTAAAAAAATTTTCAGCATATACGATGTTATCTGTAGGGTTTTCATCCCATAGAATAAAGTATTTAGATTCCATTCTTTGAATATCATCAATCACGTCGAATATATTTCTGCTTTGTACGCCATCATACATTTCGGGAATAGTACAAAAAGAGCATTTGTATGAACAACCTCTCCGCGCAATAATAGAAAATATTTTGTATTTTTTTTTGTCGAATAATTCCCAGCGCATTTTATATTTAGGAATAGCGCGATATAATCGCCCATCATAAATATTTTTCAGATTACCGCTTTCAAAGTCGGATAATAAGTTAGTCCAAATGTTTTCAACACCGCCTCGCACTACCGCGTTAGCATAGGGCTTAATTGATTCCGGGGATAAACTTGCATGAGAGCCTCCAAAAATTACTGGTATATTGAATTTTTTATATTCATTGGCAATTTCTATACCTCTATTTGCAGTACATGCTTTTATTGAAATACCAACAAGGTCAGGTTTGGCATTGTGTTCGATTGCCGTAACATTTTCATCTTGAATATCAATATCCCAATTTTCTGGTGTAACGGAAGCAACAGTTGCCAGTTGTAATGGGATGATGTTGAAAATGTGTGCCATGCCAGAAGGTCTTTTTACATCATTTGGGATGGGATTTATTAACCGCAATATTTTTTTATTTTCCGCCATATCTATACAGTAAAATATATGTAGCCCATATCAATTAATTTTTTAGGGGCTGTCCTAGATAACTAGCCCATTTCATCCTTAACGACACACATCATGCCTCTGCTAAAAACAATTCATTTTGTACCTGATCCAGCAAGGAACACGCATCATCGAATTGTCGCGCAGTTTCAAGATACTGATTGGCACATTTAATGTCACCTTTCCGAGCTTCGGCAATTGCAAGATATGCAGCATTTATGGCATTATCACGAGGGTTTTCAGTGCCTTTCATCGCCTGCTTCAACAAGGTAATCCCTTCATTAAGTTCTCCCAATTCAATGAGTACAATGCCGCGCGTCCCCTTAAAGGTTGGAACCCAGGGACAACTTTTATACATTTGAGCGGAAAGCGTATCTGCTTCTTTCAACAATCCCTGAGGATCACACAACATGTTTGCATAGGCCAGATTATTCAATAACAGTGCGTGAAGCTGTTTATCGGTGGGATCATTTTGATCAAGGAGCTGCCTGAATATTGAACGAGCTTCTTCAACTTTACCCATGTTCAGGCAGGTAACTCCTAAACCATTTTTTAACAGAGGATTTTCCGGATACTGAGAGAGCCCTTGAAGATACGATTCTTTTGCTTTCTGAAATTGTTGCCTATAGAGGTACTCTAGCCCTTCATAGATATAGTAAAAAGGCAATAGTCGCTCGATCTCTATTTGGCGGAAAAAGGGCATTGTGAGTAAGGATAATCCGTCATTAGGAATTTTCCCTTGTGGTAATTTAAAATGACAGGGAATCAGATTAATGACCAGAATGCACGCATTCGCCACTATCAACCATCCAACCGGATTAAGTGACTGGGATAATGCTTGACTGAGGCTTGTTGATTGTGGGATTTGAAGCGCAATGAAGAGAAAGGCCACATTGACAATTGGCCCTGCGGCCACAATACAAAATTGCTTCAGACGATACCACTGTGATGAGTTGGCAAAACAAAATGTTAAACCATGAAAGGGGAGCTTCCGAACTTCATAGGAAAAGCCGAACATGGTTCCCGTCTTAATAATTCGCCCCCTCCCTATGATAATTTTAAATACTCGCCACCCTAACCATTTCGCAACAAAAGCATGGCCTAATTCGTGTGGTATGATCATTAGAAGTATACACAGCACAATAAAGAACAGATTTAGGATAAGCCAGCCTTCCTGCGGGTTTTGAACAACCAGAATAATTCCTAAAAACAGAAAGAACCCCCAACCCAACAAATAGGGTATCATCGAGGTTCCACGTTCGAGCCAACAGGCAGGGCAATAGGTTGTTTTTTTAAAGCGGAATGATCTTCTTGCTTTCAGAAACGCTTCGTCAAAATCAGATGTTACCCCACAAATACCACATGTAACGGCCATGAGTATGCGTTATTAGCCTCCCATATATAGATAAGTAGCGTGCGTATTGCCCACTAAATTACATATTGTGATGAGCTGTGCTCACCCCACAAAACCAGGTTATTTTTTAACGCTTATTTCGTTAAATTAACAGGTTGATTTGTTCAAACTCAAGATATCAGGATTAAACCGAACCGTTATATATTGATATATCAATAGGTTATAGAACCCCATTTGACTTCAAGGCGTTGTTATATGGCACGTCTCAACTACTTGGGTTGCGGCAGTCCGGAATCTCCGCAGGCCTTTTCCACCATCGGCGACAGAGCTTCGTAACGCCCTTGGAGTCGACCACCATCCTGCCAGAACGCCCAGTGTGATTCCAGGATCTGCCTCGCTTCCTCACAACGACCAAGTTCGAACAGCGTTCGCGCCCGATAGAAGCGGAGTTCGGGATTAATGGTCTGGCCGTCTGATTCTTGTAGTTCGAGTGCGCGATCAAATTGCCTGAGCGCGCTGTCGAATCGCTCGGTCCCAAAATAGGTGACGCCTAGCAGATAGTGTGCCTTGACGTTCGCATCATCTGCCGTGATTGCCTTTTTGAGGAGGGCGATGATCTCAGGGGCTTTAGATGGTCCCTCCCGGTACAACTCCTTCGCTTGGCGGTAGTAGGAGTCCGACTCTGTTGTAACGACGTGTTCCGACTTGTCGGAGTGCCGCCAGTACGTCACAGGTCGCTCCTGATTGGGCTTCGGCTCGTCTGCAGCAAGGGACACTCCAGGGCCAATTACACCCATTGCTAGAATCACCGCTCCCCGTCGTATTCTGTCCATATTGGCTTGCTCCTTGACGCATACTTCCGTGATATAATGATTAAACTAAGGGGCCGCTAGAGGGGGTATTGAAAAGAGCCCCTGCGGTCCCTTGCAGTGTGGGGTTATATAATCTACTCTGATTTTTGCAGCATATATCTAACAGAATTAAAAATAAAGCTCACTTCGTCTTCAATAGTTATTGGATACTTTTTTTCTTTCCAGCCACCAACAGGTTTTCCGCAATAATCGCAATCAACTACTTTGATAACAATTTCTGGCTGATTAGCACCAAATATTATTTTACCTTCATATTTGAAAAATCCCCCATCAGATGCTGAGTAGAAAAGCTTTCCATTTTTAATAGTTCGGGGGGATGCAGAAATTGTTGCGGCACCTCCTTTAATAGTTAATTTATGTTCGTGATACCACACCTCACTTTTATCGTGCGGCGATAAATCACCAATCTTTTTCCAACCTATATACGTACCATTGATAATTTCACTGGCGTTTAATGGTGATGCAATGCATACAAGTAAAAAAATTATGGAAATGATTACTTTTCTATTCATATTTTCACAGTATATCGCCGGATGTCACTTATCCAATTTATATCAAAAAAAAGCCCGAATCCGTTGCCGGTCCGGGCTTTCTGTTCTTTCCTTATTTTATTTCCTTTCCCATTTCTCTTTCCCCCCCTTTTCCTGGTTCAATCAGACCACTTATTTCGCGGTCTGGGTAGCAGTGTATTATGTTTAATCCTTTTCTACTTCTGATAATGACCGACTTAAAATATTCTGAATTCTCTTGTTCGCTTTTTCAAACTCAGTTGCCTGCATGTTGACTGGATATTTTTCTCGATGTTGAGCAATTTTGCCTAATAGCCATATTGCTCTAGACTTATCTTTTTCATTAGGGTACTCCTCTAACAAAACATCAATTGTAATGATTTGCCGATCCAAACGACCATTAATCATTTTTTTTAGAGCATCAAAATTACCTTCATCTAGATATTGCATGTCTCTGAATGTCATACGAGTTTCAACAATGGTTTTTTCCATAAAAGAAATAGTAAATAATTGCCCTAAATAGTTCTGTTTTGTACCCCAAAATACGCCACAAGCAAATATTGCAGCAGATATAAGTACAATACTTAAAATGAAAAGAAATTTTTTCAATGTATTATTCATCTTTTAAACATAACGCCACAGGAAGTGGGACCATCCAGTCAGTCTAAAGTTTTCTCTAATTCACCGCCAAAATGACGCATTCGCCCTCATATGATGTTACTTATCAAAAAAACCCGATACCGGTCCGGGCTTTCTGATTTTTCCTTATTTTATTTCCTTTTCCCATTTCTCTTTCCCCCGAGATATTGTTTATTCATTTATACATAAAGTAAATTTTTTTGTAAACATATAAAACCCTGTTGCAAGCTTATCAATTTCGGATTTCGGATGGGGGATTGCGGATTTTGAATATAAATCACAGGTTGTGGGTTGAAATGCACTATTTAACGATAGCTCTTCCAATCTTAAAGATGAGCCTCAATTTTTCCTCCCCCGCTTCTTCCATTAAATCAGTGAGAGATTTCTTAAGCTCTTTTTCGCCCCCTTTGAGATGATCGAACTCGAAAAGATCTTTAAGTTCAATATTTAAAGCCTTTGAAAGGTTCACCAGTTTGTCGATAGAGGGAAACTGTTTCCCCACCTCGATTCTGCTCAAATACTTTGAACTTATATCAGCACTCTCGGCTAACTGGTCCTGAGATACCCCGGCGCTCTGGCGCAACTCCTTTAACCTCATCCCGAATAATCTTTTCGTCTCTTTCATAAGGCCCTCCATTGACTTTTACATATCATCTTTCATTTAACGGAGACCTTGAACACACTCATTAGTATATTATCCTTGACTTTATCAACCTTTAAGATAGAATTATCAGCCATAGCGTTAGATTAACACTAAACATAACTATCACTTAAGTAGAATTTTCAGGGGAGGCGATATGGAATCATTCTTAATTGTCGATGACGACTCAAGATTATCAGCACTTTATAAGTTTTTGATCAGTGTAAAATTCGAGGGCGCCCTTATCAAGTGTGCAGGAAATGGTTTGGAAGGCTTGGAAAGGGCGGCTGAAAATGATTATTCACTGGTTATAGCAGATATCGAAATGCCCGAAATGAACGGCATCGACTTTTATAAAAACCTGAAAAAGGAATATCCCATTCTTGCCAAAAAAACCGTTTTTATCACCGGAAGTCCGAGCGGTACCCATCTTTCTTATTTTGAGCAGGAAAAACGCCCCTGGTTGCTGAAACCCTTTGATCCCTATGTTTTTTATGATTTCATTGAAGCGGCTTTCAGGGAGTGAAAGGGGGTGAATAAACAAATAAATGGGACATAACACTTAATTTAACTCTCTTTCTTTTTAATGTCGTAAGGCGGATAAGCCTGCGCCATCGGCCGCATGAAATAATTTCCTTCATTCTCCAGCTTGTATATCTTCATGGGTAGCGCTAATTTTACTATTAATCTTTGACAATAAAGGATTATTCGATAAGATTGATTTATAAATCCACTCAATATGATGAAATATAAATCCACTTTACAATCATCGGATCGTTTTCTGGGCTACTCTTTTCTTGCGCCGGCCTTGCTGGTGGTCTGTTTATTTGCACTTTATCCTGTTGCCGATACAGTCTGGTTAAGTTTTCATCGTGTTATCCTTACTGTGCCGGGGCTTGGTGAAAAATTCATTGGCCTTGATAATTACAAGGCCCTCTTCAAAGACCCGGCGCTTATCTCGTCTTATGGCGTAACGTTTGCCTTTGTTATTATTACAACAGCATTTGAACTGCTCTTCGGTCTCATTATCGCCCTTACTATAAATAAACATTTTCCCGGAAGAGGTGCCGTCAGGGCCGCCATTCTTATCCCCTGGGCGCTGCCTACGGTGGTGGCCTCCCAGATGTGGCGTTTTATCTTTAATGACCAGTACGGCTTTTTTAATTTCCTGCTCTACGGCTCCAACAGCGCTGCATATGAGGCCTGGCTGGCGGAACCGGTCACTGCTCTGGCAGCGATTATCATTGCCGATATATGGAAGACTTCATCCTTTGCGGGACTTCTTATTCTTGCCGGGCTTCAGCTTATCCCGGAAGACCTCTATGAGGCGGCACGGGTCGATGGCGCCACCCCCTGGCAGCAGTTCAGGCATATTACCCTCCCCATGATCAAACCGGCCATCCTTATAGCTCTCCTTTTCAGGACCATGGACGCCTTTCGTGTATTCGACCTTGTCTTTGTCATGACCCAGGGGGGGCCTGCCGATTCGACAAGCGTCATCCAGTTTTACGGTTATAAGAAGATATTCGCTGAAGGAGATATGGGTTATGGTTCGGCAGTGTCGACGGTCATATTTCTGACCATTATGGTTGTTTCTGTCTTTTATGTGAGGACTGTGGGGACGCGGTTGCTGGAGAAGGGGGAGAGATGATGATATCAATTAATAAAATCCCCCCCAGCCCCCCTTTGTCAAAGGGGGGAGCGGTTATGGTACAACCTAGTAAGATAGGTAACAGAATAACCTACAGACATAGGTAACAGTATAATAAAGGGAAAGGAGGAAATGCCTATGCCCTGGAAGGATACGAGACCTATGGATGAGAGAATAAAGTTAGTAGCCGACAGTATTAACGGCAATTTCACGATAACAGAACTATCTGTTATTTACAGAGTAAGCCGTAAGACGGTGTACAAGTGGATTAATAGATATTCTGAGCAGGGAATTGATGGACTTAAAGAACAAAGCCGTACCCCGGTAAATAGTCCGACAAAAACACCTGATGCCATCATAGAGTATCTTATAAGAGTTAAGCATGATCGCATGAATTGGGGGCCAAAAAAGATTTTGGCTTTTTTAGAGGAAAATGAGCCAAATACTTCGTGGCCCAGCGTTGGAACAATCGAGAAGTGGTTGAAGAGAAATGGACTTGTAAGGAAACGTAAACGACGTAAAACTGTGCCACCTTATAGTGAGCCTTTTCTGGATGTAGACAAAGCAAATGAAGTATGGAGTGCGGACTATAAAGGACAGTTTCGTACTGGAGATGGTTTGTGGTGTTATCCCTTAACTATAAGCGATAATGCAAGTCGCTACCTTTTATTATGCAAGGCCTTACATTCGCCTTGCTATAAAGATACTCGTAAATG
>JAOUBX010000118.1 GCA_029860075.1 Deltaproteobacteria bacterium
TATTCCCCTCTTATCGCATTGGGAGGCGGTGTTGTTGGCGATATCACGGGCTTTGTAGCTGCGACCTATTTGAGAGGTGTCCCTTTTGTTCAAGTTCCTACTACCCTGCTTGCTCAGGTTGATTCCAGTGTCGGTGGTAAAACTGCGGTAAATCATCGCAGAGGTAAAAATTTAATTGGCGCATTTTATCAACCGCTTTTTGTCTTTATTGATTTAAGTACTTTGAAAACATTAGACCCGAGAGAGTTAAGAGCGGGTATGTCTGAAGTTGTGAAATATGGCGTAATTCGCAGTGAACAGTTTTTTTCCTGCCTGGAAAAGAATGCAGAGAAGATCTTGTCACTGGATATGGTTATTTTGGAAAAAATTGTGAAAGAATCATGTCAGATCAAGGCTGAGGTAGTACATAGCGATGAAAGAGAGTCAGGTTACAGAGCAATTTTAAACTTTGGACATACCTTTGGACATGCCGTTGAATCAGTGACGGAGTATAAAAAATACAGGCATGGAGAGGCCGTTGCTATAGGCATGCTATTTGCAGCACAACTATCGTATAAGATGGGAAAATGTAGTGACGGGGTATTCACTCGTATCGCTGCTCTATTATCGAGGCTGAATTTACCTCAACAAATTGATGATCAACTGGACAGGAAGTATCTCGATGCCATGATGCTCGATAAAAAGGTTATAGGCGGTAATATAAGGTTTGTATTTCCCATAACAATTGGTCAGGTAACAATTGATGAAGTAAACCTAGATGATTGCGAGACTGCACTGAAATGATGAATAAATTCGGCTCGCCCAAATGCAGTGGAGGACATATGAAAACTTTACATAGAGTGTATATGAACACTTTTCATAGAGGGTTGTGGCTGAAGACCTTTTTACTGTCTGCGCTGGTTTTTGTGTTGATTGCCATGCCCAAAATATCCAGTGCGGATATTTTGTGGACATCTGTAGGTGGTGTTGGCAGTGATGTGGGTGTTACTTTTAAAAAAGTAGTCCATGCGGATGTTAACGATGATGGTAGAATGGACCTGGTAGGATCAAGTTCTGATGGAATTTATGTATGGCTTCAAGAACTGCAATGGATTTGTCCTGTGGAAAAATGGACATGGGGTTTGAGCAGCAGTGCAGTTACGGTTACAACGGGTCTTCAGTTTGATTCGCTGGATGTAGGAGATTTGGATAACGATGGAGATTTGGATATCGTTGCTGGTGATAGTACGGGCAATGGTTTTAGAATATTTATAGGTGATGGAACAGGTCTGAGCTGGGTTCCCGGCGCTCTTGTAGATGACACTAGATCCTATCACTCCATAAAAATTGTTGATGTTAATAATGATGGTAAAGCCGATATTTTTGGCGCGGAAATGAATTCATGGCAGGGAAGAACATGGCTTGGTGATGGTGTTGGTGGCTTTGCTCAGGAAACAACGAACAAACCTGTGACTGGTAATACACCAAAATCTCTGGCCTTTTATGATTTAAACAAAGATGGCCGATTGGATTTTCTTGCAACTAATTATCAAGTCGGTATGGATAACGGGGATATCGTCTATTATTCAAGAAGGTCAGCAAATGATGGATGGACAGAGGAAACAGGGCCAATAACCGGACGAGGCAACTGGCATTCACTTGTGGTTGCTGATTTAAATAGAGATGGTTATGGTGATGTTGTTGCAGCGACGGGACAATCCGATGGTGATAATACCAGCGGAGAAAAAGCAGGGGTCTATGTCTGGTACGGCACATCCTCAGGAGGATGGAGAGAAGCTTCAAGTCATCCGGCAACTATAGAGCATACCTATCTGAGTGTAAAAGTTACTGACCTCGATAATGATGGTTATCTTGATATCGTTGCGGCCCGGATTGGTGGTGGTATCCTGGTATGGCTCGGTTCAATGGAAGAAGTCTGGACGGCAAGTACAAGTCCGGACAGTAACGGTGTTTACGATGATATAACATTGTTTGATTATGATAATGATGGAAACCTGGATATTGCCGGCGTTTCTGGCGGCTCGATTTTAATCAGGCGACAAAATGGCGGAGTAGATGAAATAGGCTGGAAGGACTTTCTCTATCCTACGGGCTCAGGTGGTTTCCAGGGAATTGCCTCAGGGGACCTTAACAATGATGGAAACCCGGATGTTGTAGCGGCAAGTAATAGTCAAGGTGTTAGAGTCTGGTATGGTGATGGTGATCATTCGTGGAGGAAAGCTTTCGCCGTTTATAGTGGCTATAATGGCGCCGGTAACGGAACGCTTGACGTTGCTAATATAGAAACAAATGATTCTCTAACACTTACCGAGAGTTGGACAGCCAAAGTGATAACGGCTAATGGAAATACGCCTACTTTTGAGATTACCCATGGAGGAGTTACAGAAAGTGCACCATACACCTTGCCGGGGACTTATACGGAACCTGATACGGGTGTAAGCTTTGTCATATACGATGGCAGTGATGACTTTCAGGTCAATGATACCTTCACTTTTAGAACGACTGCAACGGGCATCACCGACAGTGGGAAATACTATGGCGTTGCCGTTGAGGACTTCAATAATGATAGCAACCTGGATGTTGCTGCTGCCAGTAATGGTGGTGGAGGGATTGATATTTGGTATGGAAATGGCGCAGGCGAATGGTCTGCTCCTGAAAATATCGGCATTGGCAGTTACTATTACATTGCTACCGGTGATATTGACCATGACGGTGATAAAGATATTGTAGCAGGCAGCGATGGGCAGGTAAGTGTCTGGCAAAATGACAATGCAACGGGATTTTTAACGGCTCTCGAAAATAAGATTGGCGATAGCACGGCATATTCCGGTGTTGCTCTGGGAGATATTGATAATGACGGCAACCTTGATGTTGCTGCATCGAGTCAGGACGGCCACAGAGTTCATGTCTGGACAGGTGATGGTACAGGCAGCTTTGCAAGTCTTTATGGTGTTGATAATCGATCTCATACCGGTCCGAGAGACCCGCTGGTTGGGTTGTTGGGAATGACATATGAGTATGACGGCGTTGCACTGGATGATTTTAACAGGGATGGTAATCTGGATATTGTTGCCGGTAATAGTGGTGACCATGGACTTCACGTCTGGTTTGGTGATGGTGGTGGTAGAGTCGGGACCCCTGAAAGGGATGGTGTTATTAACTGGAGACTATCTTATGCTACGCCGGCAGCAACCGGCTGCCAGCATCCCGGCGTTGGTTATCTTTCATCACAGCCGCATGCCAGCGTTATTGAGAAATATCGCGGTGATTGGGGGCTTGATGCTATATTATTTACCGGCGCACCAACTGTTAGAGTAGGTGCAGATACTGTTGATTATGGAACAACTACCGCTGATTGGACTTTAACAAGCCAGGCAAGGACAGCTCAGGCTCCGTGGGACTTTAATGTAGAGACGACTGATGGGGGCGCTGAAAACACAGGTGCCTATGCCTATACTTTTGCACCCACTGCCAGCTCAACGGTTCCTGTTTTTACCGGATTAGGAAATGGTACATTTGATTTTATCTCTACGACTCCCGGTTTGACAGTAAGTGAAACATGGACTATTACCGTTACCGCTAATGGCGGTACTAATAATCCTATATTTACGGTAGTGCATGGTGGTTCGGCAGAGTTCCATAATTATTCCATAATCCCGGGCCTTGATTATTATGAACCTGATACCGGTGTTACTTTTAGAATAAGTGATGGTGCCATTGATTATGAACTAAATGATCAATGGACATTTGATACTATAGCAGGAGGTGCGTACAGCAGTCCTCCCAATTATACAGGAGATGCAACTCTTCCGAATGTAAGTTTCCGTTTTAATGCGTATACTACGGGGTTCGGAGGGTATTCAGGATGGAATGCAGGCGTCTTTGACAGAGCCTCACCACCTCATAAGGAAAATGTTTATTTTAGTACCTATTCTCCGGGAGTAACTACTTATGGCACCTATTATGGTGTTGATACAGGTGATTTTAACAATGATGGTTATCCGGATATAGTAGCCGCCAATAAGGGTAATGGTGGGGTTCAGCTCTGGATTAATGGTGGTGAAAGTGTCTGGCTAAGAAGCAAATCGGATTCAAATCCTATTTCAGAGGTTTGGACTGAGGCGCCATCTCCCATTACTTTTGGTAATTATATTGGTGTTGTCGTACTGGATTTTAATAAAGATGGTTTACCTGATATTGCCTCGGCCCATGATATTACCAGTGGTGTCGGAACGGAGGTTTGGTTAAATACTCAAGATCCCTTTCCACCGACAGTTGATGTAACTTCTCTTGTGCCTGCCGTTGGTGAAATTGATGTTGTTCCATCAATTTCAATAAATGTTACATTTTCTGAGGATATAGATCCTCTTACGCTTAGAAACGAGGATGCTGAAGGAGGTACTTCGCCTCATGCAGGCTCTACTATATCTGTTTATGGCAGCAAGAGCAAATATCATAGGGGAGCTATCTTCTATGATAATTTAACATTTACGGTTACATTTATTCCTGATCTCCAATTTAGTTCGGAAGAGATAGTTACCGTGAGCCTGGGTGGCTATATTCGTGACATTGCCGGAAACAGGCTCGATGGAAATGAAGATGGAATCAGTGGTGATGGTTATATTTGGTCCTTCACTATCAAAGATACCATGGAACCAAAACCGCCGACCTCTCTCACCGGTATTGCCGGAGAATCTCTGGTTTCCCTCAGTTGGGTTCCACCTACTAAGAACGAAGACGGATCGGACTTATTGGACCTGGCCGGCTATAACGTTTATAAAAATATTTCGTCACCGGTTTCTGAGTATCCTCCTGCGCCTGAAAATAGCTCATTAATACCTGTTGGTACTGAAACATTTACAGTCACAGGATTAACAAATGTTGACACCTACAATTTTATAGTAAGAGCTGTTGACTTTGCAGGTAATGAAAGCATTAATTCAAATGAAATTAGCTTGTCTCCTCAATTGGACACTATTCCACCTGCGCCACCAACGGGATTGACCTCAATTGATGGTGACAGCAGGGTTGATCTGTCCTGGATTGCGCCTACATTGAATAATAATAGTTCTACCATGATCGACCTTGCGGGTTATTGGATTTACAGGTCGGAGAATGAGACCAGCTTTAAATCAAATTATACAAATGGAAATACTGTTTTTGTCAATAGTACCTCCGGTTTATCTATTGGTGATGTTCTCATATTGGGTCCAAATGGTTCTGCTCAATCTGAAATCGTTACAATAACAAATATTGGTGTTGCTGATGATATAACGGTATCTCCTGCAACTCCGAACCTCAAGTATGATTATTTGGCAAGTGATCCAATTTATGGCCCTGTTGCCATTATAAATGCACCGCTTTTACCCGTTGGTACGGAGAATTACACGGACTTAACCGTAACTAATGGTTTAACCTATTACTATGCCGTTATCGCTGAGGATTCGGTTACTAATAAAAATCAAAGTGATCCCTCTAACGTTATAGTTTCTAATCCTGATACGGATAATGTGGCGCCGGCGGCGCCGGCGATAATTTCTGCCAGTGGTGCGGATAATGCAATCTTACTGAACTGGTCTTCAAACTTTTTGAACGAAGATGCTTCACCGACATTGGATTTTCAATCCTATAACATTTATCGAAACAATGTTACTTTTGCAAGTTACTCCACATATAATATCCTTTCCTCAGGTGCAACCTTGGTTAAAACAATAAATGATATTAACACGCTAACATGGGAAGATACGGTAGCTAATGGCTTACAGTACGGAGTGACCTATTATTACAGAATTACAGGGCAGGATATTTATGGCAATGAATCTGAAGTTCCTTCAAATGAATTAAGTGCAGCACCCGTTAACCCTGTGGCTGTAATTATGCTTTCTGCAAGTGACTATGTAATTCCTGCAGATGGTATTGCGACGTCCACTATTACAGCTTTTGTTAATAACGTTAATAGTAACCCTGTTGTTGATGGAACGGTCATTGACTTTTCTGTTGCATGCAGTTCAATTGACTGCGGAACATTATCAGATACAACGGCAACAACAACCAATGGTCAGGCTATTATCACAATTACTTCGGGAGCGGTGAGAACGAATACGGTAACAGTGACGGGTACGTCAGGTTTAACGACTGGCAACCTGACAATGTCTTATAAGCCCGGACCACCGTCATCAGGCATTTTATCGGCTTCACCAATTGCGATTGCCGCTGATGGGGTCTCTTCTGCTTCACTGTCCGTAGTAATAAGCGACAGTGCAGGTGATCCTGTAAAAGATGGACTGCAGGTTCAGTTTACTACTGATCTCGGCACTTTCCCAAATACTTTCCAAACAAGTGATATCGTATTGACTGCTAATGGTTTAGCAACGATAGATTTGACTTCAGGTTTAGTATCGGGTTCTCCTAATATTAATGCTCAAGTTGGATCCTTAAACATATCGGGATCTCCTGTCCAATTTACTAACAAACCTGCCTTTATTAATATGTCGGCAGTACCGACGACTATAGCGGCTGATGGTGTTTCAACCAGTACCGTCACAGCTATAGTCAGAGATTCTGTAAATGCCCCTATTCCTGATGGATTGATAATTGACTTTAGTACAACTGGTGGGACCTTGGGTTCTTATACCTCTTCCATTAGCGGTGGTAACGGAAGGGCAACAGTTACATTAACTTCCGATGCAAGCAATGGAACAGGAACCGTTACAGCCAGCTGGATAGACCAGACAACGCTTCCTTTTGATGTTATTAGTGGTACTGTAACTGTTAACTTTTTGTCAGGTGATCCTGCAAGCCTATTGCTAAGCTCAGATAAGGTCAATATCGCTGCAGATGGTGTTCAATTTGGAATACTAAGTGCGGAAGTTCGCGATAGTAACGGCTTTCTGGTCAATGATGGGAATTTTGTTAACTTTTCTTCCGATGTAGCGTTTGTAAATATTTCTGCTATCGATCAAGGCAGCGGTGATGGTGCCACTGTAAATGGAATTGCCAAAGCAGCTGTTTGGTCTTCAACAAAAGGTACGGCTTTAATTACAGCTTATCCTGTAATCGGTAGTGGAAGTGGTAATATTAATGTCAATTTTATTGAACCGCCTTCACAGTTGGTTGTTTATACGGATGTGCCAAAGATTCCGGCTGATGGAGTAAGTAGCGCTACCATAACGGCTTACGTACAAGACAAGTATGGAAATCCGATTCAGGATCTGACTTTTGTCAATTTTTCAACATCAGCGGGCACTATTTTATCTACACCGGTTGCGACCTCCGGGGGAATTGCAACGACTTCTATTGTCTCAGAGACAACCGTTACGACGAATGTCACAATAACTGCAACATCTGAAGGTGTTTCAGGGAATAGTGCTATTGATTTTTCACCGGGGGCACCCGCTATTATAACATTAAGCAGCGATCCTTTAGCTATAGCAGGGAACGGGACCAGCAAAGCTTTATTAACAGCTGTTATTACAGATAGCCTTGGTAATCCCGTTAAAGATGGTCTCAATGTAACTTTCAAAGCATATAGCTCTGATAATAGTGTTCCTACCGATTCTTATGGAACCTTCCCTAATGGTACGGAAACAAGTCAGTTAATCCAGACAGTTGGAGGAGAAGCGAGTATTGATTTTACTTCCGGTACGGCAGTCACAGGTAAACCTCAAATTCATGTCATCGTAGGTGATCAGGACTACGCTGCTCAGCCGCTTGAGATAACGGCTATGCCGGCCTTTATCAATGTTACAGGTGTCCCCTCAACAATAGCGGCTGATGGTGTGACTACCAGTACAATAACGGCAACGGTAACCGATGGAGTCAGTTTCTTACCGGACGGTCTGGTCATCAATTTTGCGACAACGGGGGGAACGCTCGATACGCCGACGGGAGTCATCAGTGGTGGTACGGGTGAGGCAACGGTAACCTTGACTTCTGAGGCGAGTAATGGCACAGGTGACGTAAGTGCAAGCTGGAGTGACGGCTTTACAACCATTACGAGTAATATATTTACGGTGACTTTCCTTTCCAGTGATCCTGATAGCCTGGTGCTAACAGCTGACGAGACTATTGTTTCATCAGGTGGTACTACTATAATCAGGGCAGTTGTGAGGGATGTGGAGAACAACCTGGTTAATGATGGTCAAGTTGTTAATTTTAGCTGGGATGGGGGATTTGCGAATCTTTCTACAGTAGATTTAGGCAGTGGTAAAGGTGCAACTGTTGGAGGTGAAGCTATAGCTGTGCTTAGCTCATCCAATGTGGGAACTACGACGGTCTCGGCCATTCCTGCCGTGGGAAGTGGAAGTGGCAGTGTTGATGTAACCTTTGTAGAGCCCGCTTCTCAGATAACGATTTATTCTAACTCCGTGGCAATTCCTGCTGACGGATTTAGTCAGGCAACAATAAATGCTTACCTGCAGGACCAGTATGGTAATCCTGTCACTGATGGAATTTTTGTAAACTTCTCAACAAGTGACGGTACTTTTGCGGCAACGGGGAACAGGCAAGGCGGCGCGACGACAGTAGGCGGCATAGCGTCAATTGATCTGCAAGCAACCACAGTTGCTACCCTTGGTGTTACTGTAAGCGCCTGGAGTGATGGTGTCGGTCCCGTCACCTTAAACATGGATTTCAACCCCGGCCCTCCAGCCGTCGGCTTTACTAACATGAGCAGTTCACCCGCCGGTATCGTAGCCAATGGCTTCAGTACTGCCAGCATTACGGCTTATGTAAGAGATTTAGATGGTGACTTTGTGAAAGACGGTATGTATGCCACCTTCTTTACTGATCTGGGTACTTTCCCCAATGGGGCTCAGGTGAGTGATCTTATTAGCACCGTTAATGGCAAGGCCAGTGTTGATTTAACTTCAGGGAGTACGGCCGGCACACCAAATATAAGAATAGTAATCGGTTCGGTAGATAAAACGCAAACACCACTGGAGATAACACCCGTTCCGGCTTTTATCAATATTACTGCCGATCCCAACACTATTCCTGCTAACGGTGTAGACTCAACGACAATCACTGCAAGGGTTACCGATATATTGACGAACTCTATACCTGATGGTTTGGTAATCGAATTTGCAACTACAGGTGGAATACTAAGTTCAACTACAGGAGTAATCAGTGGCGGCGCCGGAGAAGCTACGATTACCCTGACGTCAGAGACAAGCAATGGTTTGGGTGATATCAGTGCCAGCTGGAGTGATGGTTTTACTACCATTACGAGTAATATCTTTACTGTGGCATTTCTGTCAGGGTATCCGGCCAGTGTCGAATTAACTGCTGATCAGTCGATCGTATCATCAGGCAGCAGTACTATCTTAAGAGCTGTTTTGCGAGATGGCGCCGGTAATTATGTAAATGATGGCAGTGCTGTGTTTTTTACCTGGGATGCTGGTTTTGCCAATTTATCAGCAGTTGATATAGGCAGTGGAACAGGCGCTACTGTTGGAGGTGAAGCCATTGCCGTCCTGAGTTCTTCCGGACTGGGGACAACGACAGTGACAGCCGCCCCTGTTTTAGGGACAGGCGACAATAGTGTAGATGTGACCTTTGTAACACCCGCTAGTCAGTTAACGGTAATCCCGACGTCCTATGCGATCCCTGCCGATGGTTCCAGCACGACGGTGATCAGTGGTTATTTGCAGGATACAAACAGTAATCCGGCAGCAGATGG
>JAOUBX010000119.1 GCA_029860075.1 Deltaproteobacteria bacterium
GCTTTGTTAAAATCAAAACTACTTTCTTCTTTACTCATGTCAATTCTCCTTTTTTAGCTGAATATATCAGCTTTGGTTAAATTGACACAGAATTTTGAACACCCTCTATATTTTTGATGGTAATGGTAATGTGAGATGGTCAACGTTGTCAGATTCAAAGGGTAGCGCCACATCCGGGTCAACTACTTACAATGTTGCATTTGATGCTACTTCTTCCCACTACCTTATCACTTTTGGAAATGGTGATATCGGTGTAGTATCACCTTATATTGGTATGTTCTCACTGTCTGACACAGATGCAAATGATGGCTCTATAAGCCTGAAGGTTGGCATCAAAAAATAACTTGCCACAGTAATTGTTGAGGGTGCATAGCATCCTCAACAATATGGATTTAGAAAGCGACCACTTTCTTAATTTTACTTCCTAACCCCCTAAATAATATTTTTTGCTGCCTGTTCCATTACTGGTTGGCAGTTGCCGTATTTTGACATCCCCTTTCTCCCATTATTCCCCTTAGAGTGCTCCTTGGCAAAGGGAAGATATGAGGGAACTGTTTACATCAATTATGCAGTACATTTATTTGCCGATTTAATAATCTAAATCTCCGAAATAACATAATCAATCAGTGAAAATCTGTGTCCAAATACTTCTTTAAGTTTATATTCTCTTCATTAAAGATATTTTTTGAATCCATTTGCTATCCTTTTCATCTATAAGCTAAAATTAATTCTTTAATGGAGGTTATAAATTATGAGTGAATGCAGCACAAAATCATTGGTACAATTCCCGGCGCCGGACTTTACGGCCCAGGCGGTTATGCCTGATAACAGCTTTAAGGAGATCAAACTTTCCGACTATAAAGGCAAGTGGACGGTTCTCTTCTTTTACCCCCTCGATTTTACCTTTGTATGCCCTACGGAAATTACGGCCATGAGTGACAGGCACAAAGAATTCAAGGAGCTTAATGCAGAAGTTATCGGCGTTTCAGTAGATAGCCACTTCTCTCACCTGGCCTGGAAAAGCACATCCAGAAAAGAGGGCGGCCTTGGTGAGATTACCTATCCCCTGGTGGCAGACCTGAAAAAAACCATTTCTACTGATTATGGTGTTCTTCTTGATGCGGGAATTGCGCTTAGAGGTCTCTTTATTATCAACCCCGAAGGCGTTGTCCAGTACCAGGTCATTCATGATCTCGGTATCGGCAGAAGCGTCGACGAAACACTGAGAGTTCTAAAAGCAATCCAGACGGTAGCAAAAACAGGCGAAGTCTGTCCTGCCAACTGGAGCGAAGGCGGCGATACAATGAAGGGCGATCCTGAAGGTTCAAAGGAATATTTCGAAAACCACAGCTAATCAAAGAAATTGCTTTTTATTTTAAAAGGCGGCTGCAAAGTGCAGCCGCCTTTTTTTTGTTAATATTGACATTATGATCATGAAGCTATAAATTGTTATCATTTTTTTAAAGGCGACCAATGCTTATACTAAGATCGTTACTTTTTAACATTCTTTTCTGGATCGTTACTTTTACTTTATCTACTCTTGTGGTTATTTTCAGACCTTTGGGTATCAGGGCTGTCTACCCCATCGGCCGATTCTGGAGCAGGACGGGCCTTTTTCTTCTGAGAATCATCTGCGGCGTTACCTATGAAGTAAAAACCAATGGCAAACTCCCCGAAGGTCCCGCCGTATTTCTATCCAACCACCAGAGCGCCTGGGAAACGATGGCCTACCCTGCTTTGTTTCCTCCCTTCATGTGGGTACTGAAAAGAGAACTTATGTATGTACCCATCTTTGGTTGGTGTCTCATGGCGCTGGGCCATATCGGCATTAACAGAAAGGCAGGATCCAGGGCAATAAAGCAAATCAATGCAGAAGGGAAGAAAATCCTAACCAGCGGATTTAACATGATTATTTTTCCCGAAGGAACGAGAATATCTCCCGGCGAAGTGGGCAACTTCAATCCCGGAGGAGTGGGCCTCGCCATCGGAAGCGGTGTCCCCGTCGTACCGGTGACGCATAATGCGGGAAGGCTATGGGGCAAGTCTGCCTTTGCAAAAAAACCGGGCCATATTACCGTCGTTATTGACGAGCCCATTTCTACGGAAGGGCTGCCTCCATCAGACAGAAAAGCGCTCAATGAAAAGGTAAGAAACATTATTGTTAAAAGAATGGAAGAGATAAGCCCTTAATCATTGTCACCCCGGCTATTCGACCGGCTCATAACAGGCCTGCCGAAGGATCAGACCAAAGTAACAATCGTCACACCATCACCGCCTTCTCCCTGCTCACCACGCCTGTAAGAAACAACATTTTTATGGCCCTCCAGGTATTCCCTGACAGCCTTCATAAGAGCGCCAGTACCGACGCCATGAATAATCTTCACTTCACCCATACCTTTCATGGAAGCGCTGTCAATAAAAACCTCTACCTCATTAAGCGCTTCTTCCACCCTGAGACCGAGCAGTTTAATCGAGCTTTCCTGTTCATCGCTGACCAGGTAAACTTTCGACTCTTTTTTTATGCCTTTCAAAGGTTTACCGGCCGGGGGAGATAATACTTTCAACGGAACTTCAATCGTTTTCCCTCCTGCCTCAACAGTAACACGCTTACGTTTTTCGTCTACGGCAATAACCTCGGCATCGACACCCAGAGTCCTGACAAAAACCTCTTCTCCCTTTTTTACAGTATCAAGAGAAACATGCTCAACCTTACTGAATCCCTCAAGCTTCTCCTCAATAGCTAACCTCTTCTTTTCCAGTTTTTTCAAAGACCGGGCGCCTTTCCCCTTTTTTCCCTCATCAATAATATCCCTGATTTCACGTTTTGCCGAAACAACGAGATTTTTCATCTCCTCATATGCCTCCCTATAAGCCCGTTGCCGCTTCTCTTTTGCTTCTTCAAGGCGGGAAGCAAGACGGGCCTCCTTATTTTCAAGCGCTTTTTCTTTTAAAGATAGCTCCAATCTTGCTTTTTCATAAGAATCGCTCTTTTCCTTGAGTTCAACCATCAATTCCTGAAGTTCCACCTTCATGCCGCCCATCATCTCTCTGGCAAAGGTAATCACATTCTCAGGAAGGCCGAAACGGCTCGCCGTCTCAATGGCATGGGACTCACCCGGTTCACCCTCTTTGAGGCGATAAAGGGGCCTGTGGCTCTCCCTGTCAAAGGCCATGGAAGCGTTAATCATACCCTCTCCCTTTTGCACAAAGGCAACAATGTCCGTAAGGTGTGTCGTTGCAAAGACAATAGCGCCCCGCTCTTTCAGTTCCTTCAGCACACCACAGGCGATGGCTGCCCCCTCGAGAGGTTCCGTGCCCGTTCCCACTTCGTCAAGCAGGGCCAGCGTATGGGCATCGGATTTATCAATAATGGCTGAAATACGCGATACATGGGCCGAAAAGGTGGAGTGGGAACTCTCTATTGACTGTTCATCACCAATATCGACAAGAAGTTTTTTTACCAGCGGAATGGTCGAAGAAGCCTCTGCCGGCACAGGCATTCCCGACAGTCCCATGAGGATGAGCAGGCCCGCCGTCTTGATGGTAATCGTTTTCCCCCCGGCATTGGGTCCCGTAATAACCATTACCCTCTTATCCTTTTCAAGGCTTAAATGGAGGGGAACTACATTATCGATGGCACCCTCTGCAAGCTGAGCCATGAGCAGGGGATGTTTGCCTCCCTTGATGAAAATATCCCGAGATTCATTTACTCTAACCCTGTTCATGCCGAATTGATGGGCATAGCCGGCAATGCTATTTAGCATATCAAGATAAACAAGGATATTAAACTGCATCTCAATCCCGGTGGAAACTTCCCTGATAGCGACACAAACGCGCCTTAAAATCTTTATGACTTCCGCCTTTTCATCGGCAATAAGATTTTCCAGTTCATTGACGAGTCCGATAATTTCGAGAGGTTCGACGAAGGCTGTCTCTCCCGTATTGGATACGTCATGAACAACACCTGCCACCTGCCCCTTTGAGTCCATCCTGACAGGAATAACCCAGCGTTCCCCCCGTCTCGTTATAAAGTCATCCTGGAGAAAAGGGGCGATTTTCTCATCTCTCGTTATCTCTTCCAGCCTCTTGCCGACACGGCTGTTCATGGCTCTCAATTTTTTTCTCAACTCCGCAAGCAGAGGGGATGCTTCATCGACGACCTTTCCTTCCCTGTCAAAGGTGCGCACAAGGAGTTTTAGAAGGGGAGGAAAACCGGTGAGCTCTTGCGTTACTTCCCCTAAAAGCGGCATATCCTCTCTGTCACACATCTGGACTGCTATGTCGCCCATAACGGAGAGCGTACCTCGAATATGGAGATACTCGGAAGAATCAAGCATGGCGCCTTCGGGCTTTACCCTTTTGAGAGTATCCCTTATGTCTTCATACCTTGAGATGGCAAGCCTTTCGTCACCCTTATAAAGATCGATAAGTTCACCGATCTCTCCCCCTCTTTTTTTAATTTCACCTAAAGTGGAAAGAGGCCTTATATCAAGTACAGCCCTTTCACCGGCGCGGCTGCGGCTGCGGCCCGATATAATCTTTAAAACCTTGTCGAATTCCAGGGTTTTTATCGTATCTTTTTCAATCATTAAGCTTTCCTGTATTATCCTCTTTGTCCCTGCTCTCAGCATCGTATTTGGCCAGGGATCTTTTTTTCTTCTTTGCCTTTTGCTTCCTGATCTTGTCTCTCTCGGCGCTTTGCCTGCTTTTTCCCGTCAAATGTTCTTCGATCCTGTCGGCAAGTTCGCGCCTTGCCAGAAACCTGTTAATGGACTGACTCCTGTCCTTCATACATTTAACGGCAATGCCCGTGGGGATATGTTTGACATAAACGGAGGCGGAAGTTTTATTCACTTTCTGTCCTCCCCGCCCGGACGCCTTGATAAACTTCTCTTCCAAATCCTCTTCACGGATTTCAAGTTCCTCCATTTTTTCCTGGAGAGCCCTGTTTTTCTTTTCACTAACAGCAAATGTAATCAAATTTGTTACCTCCTTCCCGATGAGTGATTATAACGCGGGAAAGGGCAGGGTAAAACCTAAAAAATTTTGACGGGATTTAACAGAAATATTCACGGGGAGAGGTCTTAAGCCGACCTTCAGAATTAGCCGATAACATCCCTCAAGGCATCTTCCAAATGGGTAAAATGAAAATGATAGCCCTTGTTAACGGCTGAAGTGGGAACTGCTCTTTGTCCCGTAAGCAGGAGCCGCGACATCTCTCCAAAGGCGAGTTTCAAAAAAAAGGCGGGAAGAGGCATGAGCGTGGGACGGCGAAGAACCTTCGCCAGTGTTTTCGTAAACTCATTATTCGTTACGGGATTGGGTGCCGTTGCATTAAAAACACCCTCCATTTCGTCATTTTTGAGAACAAAAAGGATGAGACCGGTAATATCATCGATATGAATCCAGGGCATCCACTGTCTGCCGTTACCGAGGCGTCCGCCCAGACCCATACTGAAAGGAAAGAGCATCTTCTGAAGAAAACCGCCGTTCCTGCCGATAACAAGCCCTATCCTGAGGATAGTCAGCATGACACCGTACTCTAAAACCCTGCAGGCTTCACTCTCCCATTCCTGGCAGAGACGATGCGTAAATTCATCATGGAAGGGCGAATCCTCATCGAGAATCCTGTCCCCTCCATTCCCGTAATAACCGACAGCAGACCCCGATATAAGGCGTTTGGGCTTGTTTTTGACTCTCTCAACATAGGCTGCAATTTTCTTTGTCGTCTCTGTCCTGCTTTTTATAAGCAATTCTTTCCTGGCCTTGCTCCAGCGCCCTTCGGCAACAGGCGCGCCGGCAAGATTGATTATGGCTTCAAATTGCAGGTCATCAGGCAAATCATCGAGGGATCCCACCGCCGAAACAGATTCACCACACAACTTTTTCACACTTTTCGGCCTTCTGCTCAATAGAGTAACAGAATATCCCTCAAGTGAAAGAATTCTGCAGAGCTTCCTTCCGATAAAGCCGGTACCGCCTGTAATGAGAATATTTTTGCTCATAATAAGAACTTTAATGTCTTTTTTCTATATTATTTGATGAAGTATGTCAATGTAAAAACAAGACTTATTTATACTGAATAAAATGGCAGGCATGATATTATGTGCCGGAGGGGTAAAAAGAAAGTAGCGGGGCCGGGATGGACCCCGCCATTGCAGTATTTTCTACTGCGTCACTAAAAACCAGTCATGCTGATCATCACCAATGGGAGCCCCGCGGTTTAACCAACTAAAATATGCCGCTTCTTCGTGCTCCCGATGGTTGAACTTTGTTGCAGATTTTTTTCTTCCCTTTGCCGCAGTGCCCGTTTTTTTTGCCGTGCTGCTTCTTTTTGTTGCTGCTGCTTGTGCCATAGCAATCCCCCTTACATCAAATATTTAATATAAATAAAACAGGTAATTTTTACTTTGTCAAATGAAGAGAATATTTTTTTAAATTTTTTATCTATTTATTTTCACTGAGGAAGCAACCATTAGGTGGAGATTCAAATTCTATATAATTACCGGAAATACCATAAAGCAAGCCTCTCCCTTTTAAGTTGGATCACCGGCAGCTATTCTCCCCAATCCGGGATAAAGCAGGAAGGCAGTCTCCGCGCTCATACACCACTGCCTGCGGCGAGGTGGTTGAACAAACTTGACAGCAAAAAGCAAGGATAATTTCTTTATCAGGCCCCCTTGAGAGCCCCCTGGATGCCCTGTGAAAAATCTGTAGGAACGGTAACGGCGCGTCCACCCATCTCTTTATCCAGCATAAGAAGCGCATTGGGATCATCCCCTATGAGTTTAAGCCTGGCAAGAATTTCTCCTACCGTATCCTCCTCTTCCACCTGCTCGGTTACATACCAGTGCAGAAAGATCTGCGTTGCATGGTCACGCTCTTCAATGGCCATTTCAAGAAGATCATTGATGTTTTTAGTCATGTACCTTTCATGGTCCAGTGTCTGCTGAACCATATCGAGAGCAGACTTGAAACCTCTCGGAGGCTCCTCTATGGCAGTGAGAATGATTTCTCCCCCCTGGCTCTGAACATATTCATACATCTTCATGGCATGCATCATCTCTTCATGATACTGGGCCATAAACCAGGTGGAAAAACCTTTAAGGCCCGTTGATGAACTGTGGGCCGACATGGACATATAAATATAGGCTGAATGCAACTCTTCATTAATATGCCTGACTAAAGCCTTTTCCATTTTTTTAGCTAACATGGCTAATGCCTCCTCTTAATATATTTCAGTAAACTATAATCTCTTGAAAAATCCTTGTCAAATACCTTTTATACGAATCCTATGCCCTATGCCTTCTCCTCCACTACTTCCCCTTCCCCCAGATTAAAAGCATCGTGCAATACCCTTACGGCAAGCTCGGTATATTTGGAATCAATAACGCAGGAGACCTTGATTTCCGACGTGCTAATCATCTGAATGTTGATTCCCTCACGGGACAGCGCACCAAAAACCGACGATGCAATTCCGGCATGGCTTCTCATCCCCACACCGATGACGGACACCTTGGAAATATTGGTATCACCTGCCACCCCTTTTGCACCCAGTTCCCTGCCCGTCTTTTCCACCAGTTCAAAGGCCTTCTCATAATCGCCTTTAGGCACGGTGAAAGTCATATCCGTATAGCCGTCTTCACTGATGTTCTGAATAATCATATCCACATTGATATTTGCGTCTGCTATGGGACCAAAAAGGCTGGCGGCAATACCGGGCTTGTCGGGAACCCTGATTATCGTTATCTTTGCCTCATCCTTGTTATATGCAACGCCAGATACTGCAACCTTCTCCATATCCTTATCCTCCTTTGTTACCATTGTGCCACTGTTTTTCGAAAAGGTGGACCTTACGTGAACAGGCACATTATACTTTTTTGCAAATTCCACAGACCGGGTCTGCAATACTTTAGCGCCGAGGCTGGCCATTTCCAGCATTTCATCATAGGAAATTTTCTTAAGTTTCCTTGCATTATCGCAGATATTGGGATCTGTCGTATAGACACCCTCCACATCGGTGTAAATATCGCAAACGTCGGCATTAAGGGCGGCTGCAATAGCAACGGCGCTCGTATCGGACCCTCCCCTGCCCAGTGTAGTCAGGTTGCCCTCTTCATCAACCCCCTGGAACCCGGCAACGACAACCACCTTTCCATCATGGAGGTTCTTATGAATTTTTTCAGAATCGATTCGTTTGATCCTTGCCCTGGAATGAGCGCTGTCCGTTACAATTTTAACCTGTGACGCCGTATAGGATACGGCCTTGCATTCCATATCATGAAGCGCCATGGCAAGAAGGGCGATGGTAACCTGTTCACCTGTCGACACAAGTACGTCATACTCTCTCTCTACAGGTCTTTCGGCAATTTCACGGGCCATGGAAACAAGCTTGTTCGTTTCACCCGACATGGCGGAAACAACGACAATAACGTCATTGCCCTTTTCCCTTTCACAGATTACCCTTTTGGCAACATTCCTGATTTTTTCAACAGTGCCGACGGAGGTTCCGCCAAATTTCTGAACGACTAGAGCCATAATTTTTTCCTTCTGCCAGAGTTCGTTAGCCAAGAGCGCCGAATGAGTAAAAGCGCCCGGCCTGATTAACTTATTCAAAAAATCCTGACTTTACCTGTTATTTATGCAGGCATTTTTTGAAAACTTGGGCAGGCCCATGACTTGCGCTATTTGCGCGCCCTGAACTTACACACTCTGGTTTTATATAATTCTTCTTCCCGCTTTATGAATAGCCATGCCATGCGTATCCTCCCAGGCTTCCTGAACCGCTTCGGCCAGGGTGGGATGAGCATGTATGGTATTTGAAATATCCTTAACGGTGCAACCCATCTGCATGGCAAGAGCCGCCTCGGCAATAAGGTCGGAGGCATGAGAACCCATAATATGTACGCCAAGAACGGTATCATCCTCTTTTGAAACCAGTACCTTTACAAAACCATCCTCTTCTCTCATGGCAACGGCCTTGCCGTTGGCCAGATAAGGGAATCTACCCGCATAATAAGGGATACCCTCTCTTTTTAATGATTCTTCTCCTTTGCCAACAGAGGCAATCTCGGGGTGTACATAGACCGCCCAGGGGATGGCGCTGTAATCCATAAGGGCATCCTTACCCATGGCATTGGAAAGGGCCACCTTTCCCTCCTGTGCCGCTACATGAGCCAGAGCCATCTTGCCCGTTACATCGCCAATGGCATAAATGCCGGGGACAGAGGTTTCCATCTTTTCATTCACCCTGATAGCATTACCCTCCATCTCCACCTTCAACTCTTCAAGGTTAAGTCCGAAACTGTTGAGACGCCTCCCCACTGCCATTAATACCTTATCTGCCGAAACCTCTTCATCGTCATCAATTACAAGGGCAACACTATTTCCCTTGATCCCGGCAGAGGAAAGGGCCTTTCCCGTAATAATCCGCATGCCGCGCTCTTCGAAACGCTTCTTAATGAGTCTCGATATTTCCCTTTCGCAATAAGGCAAAAGCCTGTCCATGACCTCTACAATAGTTACGTGCGTACCCAGTCTTGCAAAGATATTGGCAAATTCACAACCGATGGGCCCACCACC
>JAOUBX010000120.1 GCA_029860075.1 Deltaproteobacteria bacterium
GAGCAGCGAATTCTTCCTCAGGAGAAAGATCAAATTCTCCTGTGAGGACATAGTTTGTTAACTTAGACTTATACCCCATTAAATCAACATAAACTGTCGGATTCGAATAAGCATAAAGGTAACGATGAAGTGATGGAGGCGTTCCATACTCCCCAAGATAAGTGTCCTGAGAGATAAAACGCGCGCTCTCGGAATCATAGTACCTTGCACCGAAGTAGATCAGCCCTGTATTCTCATCAAGCTCCTGCCCAGTAAATATCTGTCTGTTAATACTCGTTCCACTCTGATTCCTGATTGTACCCCACGGATCAAGTGAGTAACTAACCTGCACAGTACCCACACTGTCAGTAAGATTAACTGTACTACCAAGTGCATCATGGTGGTAGTACTGACTTGATGTACCGTTATTCAGAGACAGGAGTCTATCGGCATATCTGTAATGCGCGAGTAATGAACTATCAGCAGCATTCCTCTCTTCAATAACGGAATTACCGTCATAGAAGTAATCAACGTCACCTCTTTCACTCAACCTATGACGTACCCTTAAGCCACCTGAGTTATAATCATAAAGACCCTTGATCTCTGCGCCCTGATTTGCTCTCACCAGTTGGTTCAATGCGTCATATTCAAACTGCATATTGGCGGCAGAATCGAGGTTGTTTGTTTTTGACAGCATGTTGCCGTTGAGGTCATAACCATAAGCAACCGTCTTACCGTTGACACTATCAGACACACTGGTCAACTTATCCAAAGCATCATAGATATAGGTTTTTGAAGCAGTAGCGGCTCCGTTAACAGTCACATTTTCCGTTGCCCTGTTGTAACTTTCAAAGGTGTAAGTAGTCAGCGTAGTATCTGTTCCGTCAGTCACACTATAGGTTGTCATCCTGTCAAGGTCATCATAATTGTATGTCGTTGTTTCAGTCACCCCGTTTTGAACCTCAACCTGTGATGTCCTATTACCGTTACTGTCATATTCATAAGCATAGCTGGAAATAACCGAACTATCAGCCGTTACCTTATTAACAATGCTTTCAACCCTGTTAGTAAGATGATAAGTGTATTTCACATCCGTGCCGTTGGGATATGTCACTGTGTCCTTCTTTCCATCTGCGTAATAACCGTAACTTGTTACCAAAGTGTCAGCCGTTGCTGTGGCTACCCTGTTCCTGCTGTCATAAGTATAAGCCGTTGTTCCGGCAGTAGTAGAAACGCTTGTTCTGTTACCATTATTGTCGTAGGCATAATCAATGAGCATTCCCCGCTGGTTGCTTGTGTCGAGTCGGTCAAAGTCGTCATAGGTGTTTTCCGTTGCATCCATCACCGTTATGCCGTCAACATCCCGCTTGCTTTCGGTAACAGTAATCACATTATTATTAGCATCATAAACCGTCACCGTCTGGAGCGGCGTCATGTAAGGCGTGGCGACATCGGGATAGTTGGCCTCAGTTTGGCGGTTAAGCTTATCGTAAATATAACTGAAGTTTTGCCCTTTTGCGTCAGTCATACTTGTCATGTTGCCTTCAGCGTCGTAGCCGTAAGTGGTGGTAATAAAGCCCGGCTGGATGTGCTTTATTTTCCGATTAAGAGCGTCGTATTCATACTTGACGCGACGGCCCAGCGCATCCATCTGAACCGTGACATTGCTGTTCTTGTCGTAGGCATATTTTGTGGTTAACCCTCCTTCACTTACTTCTAAAAGTCTGTTGAAGACGTCATAAACCATTGCCTTTGAATCGGGGATAGGGGACATCCTATACTCCTTATGTCAACAAAAAAGTTTTCTCTTTAAAAATTAATAACTTACAAAATATATAGAATTCAGTATAAAGCTCCCTGTTTACCTTTGTATTTATTGGCTTAAAGTCATAGGTTTATTTATCACTTTTGTGGACCCTGATACTAATCGTTATAAATATCCGACATGCAGCCCATTGGCTCCTGTCCATCATCCCTTATCCAGCATTCAAGATCCAGTGATTGGCCCGGTATTGTCCCTCCCGAGATCCTTAAAGGTCTCAACGGTTCTAGCTCGGGCTCTAATTATCCTGTTTTTCTATAAAGAGCTAATTTTTTGTCAAACAATCTGGATCAAAACATTCCCCCGTCTTCATTAACGTCCATGCGATCACCAGAAGTTTGGCAGCAAGCTTTACCCTCAACTTTGTTTTTATCCCTTTTTCACGGTCTCGCCCATCCATTAGAGCTGTATAGTATTGTATAAAGCCTTTATTTCGTATTGAGGCAATATGAGCTGCCTGATAAAGGGCATAACGCAGCTCTCCACTCCCTTTTTTTGATATTACCGGTATGGCATATTGACTTGTTTTACCACTACGATTGGCGCCAAGGTCTAAGCCTGCCAGTTTTACCACCTGTTTCCTATTGCTGAACCTGAAAGGGTTCCCTATTGTTGCCAGGACACTTGCCGAAACAAAGGGCCCAAAGCCGGGTATTGTCAACAAAGAGTGATAGGCAGATAGAGAATGACATTCCGCTTCAATTAATCCTTCCGTTTCTTTGACCACTTCACGTATTTGCCTCAGTTTATCTACCAGTACCATGGCTTCAAATTCCGTTGCAGAATTAACGGAACAACCGACTGACTCTATTGCCAGTTCTTGAATCTTCTTTAAACGGACCCGTTGAGCCGCACCCCGGTCTCTTGTTGTTACCATTTGATAAAACTGATTAAATTCCAGACCGGCAAGTTTACCGGTATCCAAGCACCATCGAATGATGGCCAGGTTTTCCGATTCACTTTGACTAAAAAACTTATCAAGTTCCGGGAAGTACATTGCCAGGATGTTGTTTCGTATCCGCATTTTCAGACTATGCTCTTCCCGCTTCAACCGCCTGCGAAGTGATAACAAATTACGAACTTTTTCTATCTCTAATGAGGGTGACTCATAAAAAAGGCATTTGCCTTGTGAAATTAAGTCAGAGATATTAGCGGCATCTTTTGTGTCATGCTTATCCCATCGGCCATCTAAAAGTTCCCGATTCCTTTTGACGGCAACACCGGAAACAAGGACCAGATTAAAACCACATTCAATTAGATGTTTACCTAGAGGTTTATGGTAATTCCCCGTTGGTTCTATTCCAAAAACAATCTCGGCAAGACCATTTTGTGTCTTTATTGCATTGGCATGCATCAGCAGCTTCTCATAGCCTTCAATATTATTTTCAAAGATCACTTTTCTTAAAAGAGACTTGCCGGTAGCTGTCCCCATAAAAGCATGATGCTTATCTTTTCCGATATCAATACCAATGATCAAATGTCTATCAGAACCACGGATCTCTTTTCTCAATTGACAATATTTTTTAAGCCTGATACTTTCTTGAGTATTCATAATAACCTCCTTTTAACATTTTTATGGTTGTCGTGACCTTTATGTTATCAGGAGGTTATTTTTTTGGGTAGCTTATGAAATAATTTATTATATGATCAAATGGGGTTCTATAACCTATTGATATATCTATATATAACGGTTCTCTTTTTAATGTTTTTATTTCAATGCAGTATTATAACCTATTGATATATCTATATTTAACCGGTTCCTTTTAATAAAACGAAGTCTAAAAGAGAACCGTCCCCTTTTCTTTTCCTTTTCTTTTTCAGCTACTTTACTAGGCCTGCCCCCATTCGGCTTCGGCTAATAAATTCAGCTGGTATATTATCTGCCAACCAAACAGTATCATTTCCCACGTAAAAGTTTATACCTTTAGCATAGGCTTCTTTTGCGGCTATTAGCAAGATAGCAGGCTGTTCATCTTTTCTTCGCCCTACCTGCTCAGCGATATCGATGTTTACAGATAAATGAACAAATTGGCGGCCCATCGGAAGGAGCCCTGATTCCATAATTCTGTTTAAAATAGAAGATGATGTCCCATGATAAAGTTGCTCAGGAGGTTCAGCCTTCTTTTTCAGTAATTTTCCAGGAACTGAATGACCATATAAAGCTCGAATGTGATTTCCATTTATCTCATGCCGCTTTTTACTGGATGTGACAATCATTTGAGCAATATCATCTTGATTGAGATTATTCCATTCAAGTTGATGGCTTCGAAGTGCTGTTAGTAGATCTTTAATTAAAACCCATCCCTGCTCATCAAGCTCTAACTCATAGAGCCATGGTTCATGTCTAAGTGCATGTGATACTGCCTTACTTAATTTTACAAATTCATATTTATTAAAACTCAATCATATCCTCAATTACTAAACGGAGCCATGTACAAAAAAATTGGATTTTGCTCACAACCAGACGAGGCAAAGCCATAAATAATGATTGTCTTTTCACCGTAGACCTTTACCAACAGGTAGCATCATCAATGACCCATTAAGGTACAAATGGTATCAATTCATGATTTTCACATCTTTCTCGTAAGCTTTTAAACAACTTCGTAAATTTTTATCTTTTTAAATTACCTATGAGCCAAGATTCAGTATTCCAAGTTTATATATTCCTTTAAACTTAGCTGGATATGTGAACCAAGATAGCATTTCTTCATTTCTAACTACTTTTCAAGTTTCAAAGTCCTCTATCCAGTATCTTTTTGATTTTCGCTTACCTTCTATTTCTATAAAATAAATATGCGTATTTTTCTTAAAATGCCACTCAATATCAACTATGGTAGCGACTGTTGATGATTCCCTCAACTTAACTTGCTCGCCAATCTTTCTTACAGGTTCCTTCACTGGTTTAAAAATATTACGTAGGACTCTATATCTCATATCAGCATATTTGAGAGTGATATATTGGCCATCGTCGTCAACACATTCAAAAACTTTACCATTTGGTACTAGTTTCCGGAACTTTTCGATATCTTCTGGATGAATCAAGCCAACCCCATGCTCATCAAACCATAGATAAAGCCCCCAATATCCACAAATGTTATTATTTGTACTCATATTGCACACTCTCTAATTATAAGGTAAATATCCTTGAAAATCAGTACGAAAAGAACTACTTGGTAACTGCCCAAAGGCTTCTTCTGCTGCATCAAGAGACCCTACTCCTGGCTTATAATGCCCTGAAGCATTGTTTACTGAATAGATTCTACCTCCACGAATATCAACAATGCCAGCTGCACGCACCTGAGGGTTTGATCCGCCGATTAACGTGGGATGCGGCATTCTTTGACCACCCCTTGTACCTATAACAATATTTCCAGCATCATCTACTACGTACATATGGAAAAAGGTTCTTTTTTCTAGGTTAATAATAAATTAGCACCATTTTTTCATCTATTCCAATGGGTTAAAGACCTGCTTCCCTTAAAAGAGAACCGTTTTCCTTCTTCCCTTTTATTCTACAATCTCATTCAATTGCTCTTCTAATTACTTTCATCCCCCTCGTACTTTACGACCACAAAAACTTTACCAGTACAGGAATTAACGGTGGCTTTACTAATGATTAAAGCATCCTCTGGCCTTTTTCCTGGCAAATATAATTCAAATATAATCAAGTCTCCATTCCATCGAGTACCTAAGACAAGATCATCTTTTATTACTTTTGGGATATTAACTTTTCTTAAAGCTTCTTGAGTTGCTTTTTGTGCAACTTCTCTGCATTCTTCTAATGATAAACGTTTCCTCATGGTAGCCATCCCGACAAACTATCTCCTTTTTCAGTAAACAAACTTCTACCTCCTAAAGGATTTAAAATAGCACTCTGTTCATTGTTAAATAATTGCATTATTTCTTTATCTCCTGTAGAAGCCCGCAACACCTGATTTGGAGAAACATCCTGTGGTATTGGATGTGTATGTGCAGAAAAGCGCCATCCTTTTGCGGCCATTTGCTTAGCCCAATCTTCATTTATAATCCCTTGAAACCCTTGAGGTTTTCCTCTTATAATCATTCTCTGTCCTGATAAAGTAAACATTGCGAATTCGTCTCCTGTCGCAGCTGTAAAAGCAGCAAGATCTTTCTGAGTAATAGATCTTTTCTTAACAATTATGCGCTCGCCTGGTGACCCTAATTGTGAAAGAATATTTTTTTGATGTTTACTTAAATTAGCTATCCCTCTATAAATAGCTGATGGTGTGCCATCAATTGAACTTGAGATTGTATTCTCAACCACTTCCTCAACAACATCATCAGCCTTTTTAGAGAAAAATCCTTTTAACCCTTTAAATAGACCACCGAATACTTTAGAAGCCCCAGCACTTTCTAAACCACTATATGCTAGATGCATTGCAGCGTTAAAGCGAGGATTTGATCTTCCATGCCGTTTATTCATCGGCATGCCATATCGTATTGCATTGAAATCCTCACTTATGCCTTCAATATCGACGAATAAATTGAGGCCTTTTTTTGTCAGACTCTTTTCCGGTGCTGCACGCCAACGTTGCTCTTTATGGGGATTTAGTCTATCTTCTATATAATCTCGTATTTTCTGATTTTGATAGATTTCAAGATAATCGGATATGTCTGTCTTACCTGAAAGGGAATCCATACTAGCACGCTCCCAGAAAGCATCTGCTTCCTTTTTCAGATATTCATGAGCAACAAGCCCACCACCAAACTCTTGAGTCAGTTTGACATTATCACCATCTTTTGTCCCAATTTTTACCCTTCGAACTTCTGAGTTCCATAACCAGCCATCTTTTTCAATTGCCCAGTAAACATCATTATTTTCACCAACTTTTATCGATTCATACCCATACAAATCAATATAAACCGTTGGATTCGAGTAAGCATACAAATAACGATGCAATGAAGGCGGCGTTCCATACTCCCCTAAATAGGTATCTTGTGAGATAAATCTAGCTGTTTCGGAGTCATAGTAACGAGCCCCAAAATAAATCAGGCCTGTATTTTCGTCATGCTCCTGTCCCGTAAATATCTGCCTGTTAACGGAAGTTCCACTTTGACTTCTGATGGTTCCCCAAGGGTCAAGTGAATAGCTAACCTTAACCGCTCCTGCACTGTCAGTCAGGTTAACAGTGTTGCCCAGTGCATCATGGTGGTAATACTGAGTTACAGTACCCGTATTGAGAGACAGGAGACGGTCAGCATATCTATAGTGAGCTAACAGACTGTCTGTAGCATTTCTCTCTTCTATTACCGCATTCCCATCGTAGAAGTAATTAACATCACCTCTTTCACTCAACCTATGACGTACTCTTAAACCACTGGCGTTGTAGTCATAAAGCCCCTTTACTACTGAAACCTGCGTTGACTTAACAAGACGATTGAGCGCGTCATACTCAAACTGCATATTTTCTGTAGAATCGAGGTTATTGGTTTTTGCAAGCATGTTGCCGTTAAGGTCATAGCCGTAACCAATGGTCTTGCCGTTTACACTGTCAGTTACTCTGACAAGCCTGTCCAGTGCATCATAGCTGTAAGTTTTCGAGCTTGTGACCGTTCCATTTACTGTCACCTCTTCCGTGGCCCTGTTGTAACCTTCAAAGGTGTAACTCGTAACTGTCACATCAGCGCCGGAAGTGAGCGTAAACTCCGTCATCCTGTCAATATCGTCATAACTGTAAGTCGTTGTCTCACTTACACCACTTTGAACTTCAACCTGTGATGTCCTATTACCGTTGCTGTCATAATCATAAGCATAGCTGGAAATCACCGAACTATCCACCGTCACCTTATTAACAATGCTTTTAACCCTGTTTGTCGGATGATAGGTGTATTTCACATCGGTACCATTGGGATAAGCCACCGTATCCTTTTTTCCATCAAGGTAGTAACCGTAACTAGTTACCAGACCATCAGCAGTAGCCGTCGCTATCCTGTTTCTATTGTCATAAGCGTAAGTTGTCGCCCCATTCGGTGTTGTCACACTCGTTCTATTACCGTTATTATCGTAGGCGTAGCTGATTGCCACACCCCTTTGCGTGCTGCTGGTCAATCGGTCAAAATCATCATAAGTATTTTCCGTCAGGCCTGTTACTGTTGCGCCACTTTGGTCACGCTTGGTCTCTGTGACGCTGAGCACGTTGTTGTTGGCATCATGAACCGTCACCGTCTTGAGCGGCGTCATATAAGGCGTAGCCACGTCAGGATAGTTGGCCTCCACCTGTCTGTTCAACTTATCGTAGACATAACCGAAGAGCAGCCCTTTTGCGTCAGTCATGGCCGTCATGTTCCCTTCAGCGTCGTAAACATAGGAGGTGATAATACCACCCGGCTGGATATGCTTCACCTTCCGGTCGAGCGCATCATATTCATACTTAACGCGACGGCCCAACGCATCCATCTGGAATGTTACGTTGCTGTTCTTATCGTAGGCGTATTTGGTGACAAGAGCGCCCTCACTTACTTCTAAAAGCCTGTTCAGATCGTCATAAATCATTGACCTTGTGTTACCAAGTGGTTTGGTAACCAGCGTGAGATTACCGACAGCATCGTATTCCTTGTTTGTCGTCTCTCCGGCAAAAGTAACGGAGGTCTCGCGGTTTTCCTTATCGTAAGTATAAGTAGTGACTTTGCCTTCCTCATCAGTTACGGTGACTACATTCCCCACGCCATCATAAGACCGGCTCTCTGTCGTACCATCGGCGTAAGTCGTTCCTATGAGCAAGTTGCGGCCGCTGTAAGTATAGCCTGTCCGCTTGTTTTCAGCATCCGTCGTTGCCGTCACATTACCCGCATTATCATATTCATTGGTAACTAGCCGGACGACTGCTCTTGTTGTCTGCGTGAGGCGGTAAAGATCATCGTAAGTGTTTTCCGTATTAATGCCACGCTTATCGGTGGCGGTCTTCACATTACCCACCTTGTCGTAAGTCTTTTGAGTAAACTGACCCAAGGCATCTGTCACCTTTACCTCACGACCGAGAGCATCATATTCAAAGGCAGTTGAATTATTCCGCCGGTCAGTTACTCTCGTCACCTTGCCCCGCCTGTCATACTCTGTTGTAGTTACCTTATTGGCAGCATCAGTCACAGTGGCAGGCAGGTTAAGCACGTTATAGGTAGTTTTGGTCACATTACCCTTATAGTCCGTCACTTCAAGGGCATTCCCCATCTTGTCGTAAAGAAGGGTTTTGCTTCGGGCAAGCGCCGTCCCTTCTGCCTCAACAACTTTTGTCGGCCTGTCTTCCGCATCATAGATAGTAGCCGTTACCGTCCCTCTTGCATCGGTAACAGTGGTTACATTGCTGTTAAGATCGTAGGTATAAAGCGTGCTGTTAAGCTCTCCGTCAATGGCCTTTTCCACAAGACCCAGTTCGTTACGGACAAAGCGCTTTGCATAACCGTTACCGTCGATAATACGAACTTCCTTCCCTTCACCGTCGTACCATGTGGTGCTTACATAGCCGTCGGCATCAGTCACCTGCCATGGACGGTTCCAGGCATCATAGGCCGTGGCCGTGATTCTTCCCAACGGATCGGTAAGGCTCGTCACGTTGCCTGATTTATCATAAGCATAGCCTGTCTCAATTCCACCGGGTTGAATGACCTTTGTACGGCGATTCTGTTTGTCGTATTCAAAGGTAGTCACCTTGCCTTCCTCATCAGTTTGGCTGATAAGATTACCGGCT
>JAOUBX010000121.1 GCA_029860075.1 Deltaproteobacteria bacterium
CGCTTCGACGGGAATGAGTGCCGTAATAAAACCGACGAGACCGAGGAAGCAGATGACTGTTATGACAGCGCCGTTCAGCACCGAATAACCCACCCCTGCCCCCATTCGCTTCCAGCCGGGATGACCGATGTAGATGGTTGTTGGAAAGGTGCTGCCAAAAATAGAAGCGGCAATAGTCCCTATGCCGTTGGCAGCCAGCGAACTTTTGACTTCATATTTATCGCCTGCCGCCTCTGCACTTTCAAGGTTTTGCAGAGAACCGAGGAGGTTGAAAAGTCCCATGGGAACTATAACGGGCAGATAAGCAATAACATATTTTGAGGTAAGGGCACCAAGCAGGTCTGAAAGATAGGGAATGGGCGGCTGCAAAGAGATAGCAGCGGCATCGGAAAGGGCAGCGCCATCCATCCTCCCCATTATCCAGGCGAGTAGCGTCCCGATGATGACGGCCACAAAGCCCGCCGGAATATTGGCGGGGAGATAAACCCTTCCAATGTATGAAATGAAAATAAAAGCCAGCGGAATAAGACCCACCAGTGGGTCGGCAAAGATGCGGAAGCAGAAATCCATGGAAATGAAGGTGATGGCAATTCCCGCAAGGGTCGTAAGGAGCGCAGCCCTGGGTGTGACACGTTTAACCCAGCCGACGATAAATGCTCCTCCCAGCTCGATGACACCTGAACCGAAACAGGCGGCAAGCCCTACCCTCCAGGCCAGTTCGGCGTCTTTCGTCTGGGCCATAACAGGGGCCATGACGAAGAGAATGTAGGCAAAGAGGGATACCGTATTAACACCGTAAGGAAGAGCCGTCACCTCCCCCTGCCCTGTTCTTTCCGCAAGCCTTTTAGCTTGCCATGCATAAAAGAGATTACCAATAAGAAGGCTTACTGCCACACCGGGCAGGATACGCCCAACAACTAATTCATCGGGAAGGCCAACAACAAAACGGCAAAGAACAACGATAAGAATAAGCTGAATAATGTTATCGATAAAAAGTCCGAAGAACCCGTCAAGGTCTCCGCTTCGCCACCATTTGAATGTGTTGTCTGACATTACCTTTTTCTCCTTACAAATAAACTATCAATAAACTACATCAAGCAGCTTTTACCCCACTTTAGTAAAGGGGGGCAAGGGGGGATTTGATCAAAATCACAAAGCCTCCCATATTACTTCTAAAATCCCATCGATATTTTCAAAAACTTCTTTATTCGAAAACCTTAAGATTCTAAGGCCCATATTTTCCATATAATCATCTCTTTCCTTATCGCGTTCCTTGCCTTCTCCGAGATAGTGTTGTCCACCATCAATTTCAATAACAAGTTTAGCTTTTGGGCAATAGAAGTCAGCAATGTAATTACCTATCGGTTTTTGCCTATAAAACTGATATCCTTTTAATTGATTCTTTCGTACCTTTGACCACAGAAGCCTTTCAGCATCGGTCATATTATTTCTTAGATCCCGTGAGTACTGTTTTAAACTTTTTTTGTAAGGAAGCATGTTTTAAATCCCTCCCAGCCTCCCTTTTCAAAGGGAGGAGTTATAAAACCGAGAAGAAAAGATGATAGTTTAAATGGTGTTGGGAAAAATATTTATCGAAGGGTTGCTATTAAAGGCGGTTAACTACCGCCTCTGATTTATGATAATTATCTTAAAGCTATTCCAAATAATCCCTTTTCCCAAAAATAGCGCTGCCCACACGAACAAAAGTAGCCCCCTCTTCAACGGCTACCTCATAATCGCCACTCATTCCCATAGAAAGATGCGTCATTTCCACATTGGGAATATTCATGGCGTCAATGCTGTCTCTCATTTCCTTTAGCTTTTTGTAGTAAGGCCTCGAATTTTCGGGATTATCACTGAAGGGAGGAATGATCATGAGCCCCTTTACTTTGAGACGGGGCAAAAAAGAGATTTTTTTAACAAGATCAGCCGTCTCTGATTCTTTTGTGCCTCCCTTTTGTTCCTCTTCGGCAATATTGACCTGGACGAGAACAGGCAAGAGATCCGACTTTAGTTCCTTTCCTCTTTCCAGGGCCTTTTCCATGGCATCATTAAGAGATTGGGCCAATTCCAAGGAATCAACGGAATGGACCATATCAAAAAGACCGGGAATATATTTGGCCTTGTTCTTCTGAAGCCGCCCGATCATGTGCCACTGAGCGCCTTCATCAACGAGGGGGACCTTGTCGCGCGCCTCCTGTACCCTGTTTTCTCCAAAAAGTGACTGACCGGCCTTAACCGCTTCCTTAACATACCCGGCATCAAAAGTTTTGGAAACGGCCACAAGATGCACCTCGTCCGTATTTCTACCGGACCTTTCGGCAGCTTTCGCTATTTTTTCCCCGACGTAAATCAGGTTTTCTTCGATGTGACTCATTTTGAAAACAAGCTCACGGCGCCTGCCATTTCAAGATCATTGACGATCTGGCAAACAGGCAACCCCACCACGTTACTATATGAGCCTTCTATCCTTTCTACCATAAAGGAACCGATACCCTGGATGGCATAGCCGCCGGCCTTATCCATCGGTTCCCCCGATTCAACGTAACCGACGATTTCCCTGGGCCTCAACTTCTTAAAAAAAACAACGGTTTCAACGGAACGTTTTATTTCAGCTCCCGTCAATGAATTGAGAATACAGTAGCCTGTAATGACTCTGTGTTTTCTTCCAGAGAGCATACTGAGCATTCGGGCTGCCTCTCTGTCATCTTCAGGCTTGCCAAAAACCTTGCCATCGGAAAGAACGATCGTATCAGACCCTATAATCCAGCATTCCTCCCCATGGGAACAGCGGCGGCCTACTTCCCTCGCTTTATCGACAGAGAGCCTTATCACATGTTCTTCAGGCGTTTCACCATGAATCGGTTCTTCAGGAACATTACTCGGCACAACATCAAACTCCAGGCCAACCTGCATAAGGAGTTCACGCCGCCTCGGCGAGGCCGACGCCAGGACAAGCTTAACCCTGGTCATTTACCGTTTCTGCTGCTTCCTGCACCCTTTCGATGAAGCACTTTATTTTTTCATGGTCTTTAATACCCGGTGATATTTCAACACCGCTGCTCACATCCACACCATAGGGTTTGACAAGTTTAATAGCATAAGCCACATTATCGGGATTGAGTCCGCCGGCAAGAATAACTCTCTTGTTGATCCCTATTCTCCTCAATATATCCCAGTCAAACTTTTTCCCCGTTCCTCCGTAGGCCTGGGGCGACCATGCATCGAGCAGAATGGAACTGCAGCTATAGGCCGCAGCGGCGCTCAGCGATTCTTCACTTTTAACACGAATAGCCTTGATAACACGCACCTGAAAGGATTCGGTATAGGGAGGCGCCTCATCGCCATGAAACTGGACAACGTTTATGCCCGTTGTATTGAGAATATCCCATACCCTGCTTTCCGCTTCATTAACGAAAAGGCCGACGGGCGTAATAAAAGGAGGGAGTTGATTTATGATCTCCAGCGCCTTGTCAGGCTCGATGTAACGGGGACTTTTTCTAAAAAAAACGAAGCCCAGCGCATGAGCGCCGCATTCAGCCGCAGCAAGAGCATCTTCAAGTTTTGTTATTCCGCAGATTTTAACTTTAACCATTTGTATACCCTGCTTTTATAGTAGATTGCTGTTGTTGGAGGATTATATCAAATTATTGAATAAATCATAAAAAAATAATGCTTCGACGGGCTCAGCATGACAGGGTTGGGAGCTATTACCAAAAAATGTCACCCTGAACTTGTCGAAGGGTTGTTCGACACCATGCTTTGACAGGCTCAGCATGACAATAAACCTACTCCCCCATAAACTCCCTCAGTTTTACCTCCGGATCCACCTCCCTCATAAAAGCTTCGCCAATAAGAAAGGCATCTGCCCCACCCTCTCTAAGCATCTTTATGTCATCAATGCTGTTTATCCCGCTCTCACTGACAATGATCCTGTCATTAGGTATGATTTTAGCCAGTTCCACCGTAGTTTGAATGTCTGTTTTGAACTTCTTAAGGTCCCTGTTGTTAATGCCTATAATATCAGCTCCCGCATTGAGCGCCTTCTTGAGGTCCTTTTTATCATGCACTTCGACGAGCACATGCATACCGAGTGAACGGCTAAGTTCATAGAGATATTTGAGTTCATCTTCCGGCAGTACGGTGGCAATAAGGAGTACGGCATCGGCACCGTAGATCCTTGCCTCTACAACCTGGTACTCATCAATAATAAAATCCTTTCTAAGGAGGGGAATGTCAACTACCTGCCTGGCCTGGCTTAAGTACTCTATATCACCCTGGAAAAACTTGCTGTCTGTAAGCACCGAGATGGCTGCGGCTCCCGCCTTTTCATAGGCCTCTGCAATTTCGATATGGTCAAAATTTTCCCTGATGACCCCCTTCGATGGCGAGGCTTTTTTAATCTCGGCGATTATCTTTACTCCGTCGCCAGTCAGTGCTTCTTTAAAGTCCTTCGGCTTTTTGACAAACTGGAGCTGCATTTTGAGAATATCGTAGGGGATCTTCTTTTTACGCTCTTCAAGTTCTTGCTTTTTGTAAATGATGATATCATCAAGGTAGGTTTTTCTTATTCTTAGCATTGTAATTTTTAAAAATCCTTTTCTTTCAATCTTGAAAAAAACAGACACTGATTCACAGGAATTAATTTTTTTTAAATTATTTTCATCATGGTTTAAGATACGCTAATCTGTCATTTCGACTGAAGGGAGAAATCTTTTTACTAACGTGACAAAAGAGACCTTAGGATTTTTCCTCGAACCTCGTCGAAATGACAACCTTAAAAATCAGTGTTTATCATAAAATATCTGTATTATCCGGGTTTATTTACCGGTTTGACACTTCCTTAAGCCCTTCCAGCTTTTCCATAGCAGCACCTGAATCAATGGATTCGGCAGCAATAGTCAACCCTTCTTTTATGTCCTTAGCCCCTCCACCAGCCACAATGGCTGCGGCAGCATTGACAATGGCGATATCTCTTTTAGGGCCCTTCTCCCCATTCAATATTCCAAGTGTAATCCCGGCATTGGCTTCAGAATCGCCTCCCTTGAGGTCTTCCATGCTGCAGCGTTCCAAATTGTAATCTTCGGGGATAAAGTTAAAGGTTTTAACATTACCCTCCTTCACTTCCGACACCTTGGTAACCGTCGTGAGCGTTATCTCATCGAGTCCATCCATACCGTGAACGACCATGGCATGTTTGCTACCAAGTTTTGCCAGCACATTGGCGAGGTTGTCCGTCAGGTTTTCATCATAAACACCCATCACCTGTGAATCAGCCTTGGCAGGATTGGTCAGAGGACCGAGAATATTAAAAATGGTCCTGATGGCTATCTCCCGTCTGGGTCCAATAGCATATTTCATAGCGCCATGAAGAAGGGGAGCAAAAAGAAAACCGATACCCACTTGCTGGATACACTCCTCTACCCTGCTAACTTCAGCCTCTACATTAATACCAAGACTTCTAAGTACATCGGCGCTCCCTGATTTACTCGATACGGAACGGTTACCATGTTTGGCCACTTTTATGCCGGCGCCTGCCGCGATAAAAGCAGCCGTTGTTGAAATATTAAAGGAACCCAAACTGTCACCGCCCGTTCCGCAAGTATCTACGATCCTTCCCTCTCCGGCTTCAATATGAAGCGCCTTCTCCCTCATAACCCTGGCAGCGCCCGTTATCTCTTCAATTGTCTCCCCCTTCATCCTCAGCGCCGTAATAAAGCTCCCTATCTGCGCGTCACTGGCCCCACCCGTCATGATTTGTGTCATGACCTTAACCATTTCCTCTTCACTGAGGTTTGTTCCCCCTACGACCTTTGAGATTGCTTCCTGAATCATTTTTATCTCCTCCTGAAAGAATGGGAGACTTTTGACTCCCAGGGAATTCCCTAACATTTTCAATGAAATTTGACAGATTACCATGAGACCTGAATATTGTCAAAAAAGGAATGATTCCGGCTTGAATCAAAGGAGAAATCACTTTAACTGATAAACACTTTATGATACTATTTCATAACAATTTTTACGGAGGTAGATCGTGGCAGGACACAGCAAATGGAGTAACATAAAGAGGAGAAAAGGGGCTGTTGACGCCAAGCGGGGGAAAATCTTTACAAGGCTTGCCAAAGAGATCATTGTTGCGGCAAAGATAGGCGGAGGAGACCCTTCGGGGAATCCGAGACTAAGAACTGCCATTGCCGCGGCCAGGGCAGAAAATATGCCCAAAGACAATATTGAAAAGGCGATTAAAAAGGGAACCGGTGAGCTGGAAAGTGTAAACTACGAGGAATGTACCTACGAGGGCTATGGGCCCGGTGGTGTAGCCATCCTCATTGAAGTCATGACGGACAACAAAAACAGGACGCTGCCTGAAATCCGTTCCACTATGAACAAGAATAGCGGCAATATGGGTGAAAGCGGTTCCGTTGCATGGATGTTTGATCGCAAGGGCCTTATTGCAGTCAATTGCAGCGATACTACGGAAGATGAACTGATGGAAGCAGCCCTTGAAGCGGGCGCAGAAGATATCGTCACCGAAGACGATGTTTTTGAAGTTTATACGGATCAATCGGCCTTTGAAGAGGTCCGGAAAGCCATAGAAGAAGCAAACATCCCTGTCCTTTCAGCAGAAATCACCATGAAGCCGCAAAATACGATCAAGCTGGAAGGCAAAGAAGCGGAACAGATGATTCGCCTTATGGATAAACTGGAAGATCTCGACGATATTCAGAAGGTTCATGCCAACTTCGACATTGCTGATGAAGTCATGGAAGCATTGGAGGCATAAGAAGACTATTGAGAGCTCTCGGCATAGATCCCGGCACGAGGGTCATGGGCTACGGCATTGTTGAAAGTGTGGGCAACAGGCTAAAGCATATCGATAACGGCGCAATCTTTACAAAAACAGAAGACCCGCTTCACTTAAGGCTGAAAACCCTTTACGACGGCATTACGGAAGTCATTGAAAAATACGATCCCAGGGTCCTATCCGTGGAGGAGGTCTTTTTTGCCAAAAATGTAAAGAGCGCTATGAAACTGGGCCATGCCCGGGGTGTGGGCATTCTGGCGGGAGCCAACAGGGGGCTCGATATTTTTGAATATTCAGCGACAGCCATCAAGTCGGCTGTCGTCGGCTATGGCCGGGCAGAGAAAGGGCAGGTCCAGCAGATGGTCAAAATTCTTCTTAATCTCCCCGAAATACCACAGGCTGACGCCGCTGACGCCCTTGCAGCAGCCATTTGCCACATTAACACGGCAGGCACGAACAGTTCCCTCCACGCTTTAAGAAAGGAAAGCAAAAGAAGATGATAGCCCGCCTTTCAGGAAACCTTCTTTACAAATCTGTTGAAAGTCTTACCGTCGATGTGGGAGGCGTCGGTTACGAAGTGCATGCGCCGCTAACTACCTTTTATGCCCTTCCCGATGAAGGCGCCGCCATCAGTCTCCTCATCTATACCTATGTCAAGGAAGATGCCATAAAGCTTTTCGGTTTTCTTACTCAGGCAGAAAAGGAACTCTTTATCAGGTTAATCGGCGTTTCAGGCGTCGGCCCCAAACTTGGCCTTAATATTCTCTCGGGAATGGATACGAAAGACCTGTCCAGAGCCATCAAGAGTGGCGATATCGTCAGGATGAACGCCATTCCCGGTGTGGGAAAAAAAACAGCCGAGCGACTCATTCTCGAACTGAGAGATAAAATTGATTATGAAATAAGTGAGGAAGAGAAAGAAACCCCTCTTGCTTCCGGAGATAAAGGGATTGAAGATGATGCTATTTCGGCTCTCGTTAACCTGGGATACAAAAGGCTGAAGTGGAAAAAGCCCTTGGCCGGCTTCGCCAGGACCAGGGTGACCGCAAGTGGACGGTAGAAGCCCTTATTAAGGAATCCTTAAAGGTCATGTCCAAATAGAACCATGGAAGAAAGAATTATATCGCCCGAAATATCGGAAGACGACAATACCTACGATGCCTCTTTAAGGCCCAAAACGTTTAACGAATATATCGGTCAGGAGAAGGCAAAAAATAACCTCACCGTATTTATCGAGGCGGCAAAGGGGAGAAATGATGCCCTCGATCACGTCCTCCTTTACGGGCCTCCCGGCCTCGGCAAAACGACACTTTCCTGCATTATCGCCGCCGAACTGGGCGTAAATATCAAAACTGCCTCAGGTCCATCAATTGAAAAGGCCGGTGATCTTGCCGCCATACTGACCAATCTGGAAGAACGGGATGTCCTTTTTATCGATGAAATCCACAGATTAAGTAATGTCGTTGAAGAAGTCCTCTACCCGGCCATGGAAGATTTTCAACTCGACATTATGATCGGACAGGGACCGAGCGCAAGAAGCATCAAGCTCGATCTGCCGAGATTTACACTCATCGGCGCCACAACGAGGGCCGGCCTCCTTACCTCCCCCCTAAGGGATCGCTTTGGTGTTATTTCACGCCTTGAATTCTACAAGCCGGAAGAGCTTAAAACTATCGTCAAAAGATCGGCAGGGCTGCTGAAAATAGAAATAGATGAATCAGGGGCCTTCGAAATAGCGCGCAGATCGAGGGGAACGCCACGAATAGCCAATCGACTCTTAAGACGAACGAGAGATTATGCGGAAGTCAGGGCCGACGGGATAATTACAAAAAAGGTTGCCGATGATGCCCTCAGGATGCTTGAAGTGGACAGTAAGGGCTTCGACGTTATGGACAGGAAACTCCTTCTCACCATTATTGAGAAGTTCCGCGGCGGTCCCGTCGGTCTCGATACGCTGGCCGCCGCCATCAGTGAACAAAGAGATACCATTGAAGACCTCTATGAACCCTACCTCATCCAGGAAGGATTTTTAAGCCGCACACCAAGGGGAAGAATAGCGACAGACAGCGCCTACAGTCATTTTGGAATCAAGATAGAAGAAGGGAACCAGCGACGGCTCTTTTAGCGCTTCTTATCTCGTGACCAGAGCGGTTCCCCAGATTTGTCATTTGGAACAAAGATGAGGAACCTCTATATTGCCCGCATATTATCTATTTAGTTACAACTATTTCTGCCCATATCTGCCCTGAGCAAAAAGACAAGATGACTCGCTTTACCGGGAATGACAGAGCAAAGGACCTGAATAGAAAATCAGACGAGGTAGTTGCCGAGATTAATATAGGTTTTGATGGACTTTAAATCTTCTTCACTCACTTGAGTAAACTGTATACCCATCCCGGGCGTAAGTTCTATGGGGTAGCTATGTCTTTCATCGGTATTCCAGACAACCCTTCCCTCAAGCGCTATCCCCTCGGCAATATCGGTTATTGAAAAAGTAACCTTCACCATCTCACCGACAGGAATGACCTTCCCGCCCTTAATGTAGAGGCCCCCTTCACTGATGACATAAACATGGCCCACATATTCCTTACCTGAATGTATGTAGCTTACCTTTGAATAAATGGGGGCCCGTGTCTGGCTTCTAACGGGA
>JAOUBX010000122.1 GCA_029860075.1 Deltaproteobacteria bacterium
ATTTCCTTAAAGCACTTTTTTAGGGGTAAAAAGAGGGCTTTAAGGAAATAGATGGTAAGAGCGAACAGATACTTTATACCAGGACAAGATAAAACCGGGGTGACGCTTGACGAATAGGCGCTTAATGGAAGATAAATTAAATCTCTTCTGTCGCCCCCTTAAATTAAGGGGGCGGTTTTTTTCTATATTTTTGTAACCTGACAATTGCTTTTCACTATTTTTATTCAGAGATATGACTATTCAAAAACCATCAGATTGGGACAGCCGGGTGGGCTGGGGAAGGCGGTTGGCAAGGGTAGTCGGAAAGAGACGGTAAGGCGAGAGGAGTAAGGGAGTTGTCAAGGAGAAGTTCCATAAGTGAAAAACCCATAGGACAATGGCCGAGGAGACTCGTTGACTGGCTCATTCCGACAGGTGCAAGGAAGGTCCACTCATTGGTGGACAAGGTTTATAAGATGAAGAACTTGGAGGTGGCATGGGAGAAGGTTAGACGAAACAAAGGTGCCGGAGGTATTGATGGCCGGAGCATAGATGCATTTGAGGGGGAGCTGAGTGCAAACCTCAAGCGGCTGCATGAAGAGCTCAAGAGCAACAGATACCAGCCGCAACCTGTACGTCAACAGATGATTCCCAGGCCGGGACAACCGGGGAAGTCACACCCGTTAGGTATACCGACGATATACGATCGTGTATGCCAGCAGGCTCTGCTCAACCGGCTGGAGCCGATCTTCGAACCGGTATTTGATGATGCCAACTTCGGCTACCGGAAGGGGAGATCACCGAAGGATGCGCTGCGGAAGGTCTGGAAGGAGGTGCAGAGAGGGTGTGAGTGGATTGTTGATGCTGATCTTAAGGACTTCTTTGGATCGGTGGATCATGAGAAGCTCATGACCTTGGTAAACCGGCGTGTATCGGATGGTCGGGTGCTGAGCCTGATAGAAGGTATACTCAAGGCCGGATGTTATGCGCAGGGGAGACAGTTTCCGACAGAGCAAGGCACGCCGCAAGGTGGGGTAATTTCACCATTGTTAAGCAACATCCTGCTAACGCCGTTTGACCGGGAGATGAGGAAGAAGGGTTACAGGCTTACAAGATGGGCGGACGACCGGGTAGTCACCTGCAAGACAAGGTCGGAAGCCCGAGCCGCACTGAGCACAGCGAGGAAGATATTGCAGGCGCTTGGAGTTGTTCTCCATGCCGGGAAAACCCGTGTAGTTCATGTTCGACAGGGGTTTGAATTTCTTGGCTATAAGATCAAGCGAGGCAATCGACCACTGAACCTGTCCCCGGGCAGGATACAGAGCAAGGTGAAGGCCGGGAGTCTGTATACTTTTCCACGAGAGAAGTCAGTCAAGCACTTTAAGGAGCAGATTCGCAAGCGAACACGGCGGAAAGCACCCATAAGTGTATACGAACTGATCGAGGAACTCAATCCGGTCATTCGCGGCTGGGGAAATTACTACTGCAAAGCTCATATCCGTAAGCTCTTCAACCGAATAGACAGATGGATTGTGCGACGGGTCTGGTCGTACAAATTCAAACGCTGGCGTAATACCGGATGGAAGAAGTTGCCGGAAGCCGGATTATATGGCGAGATGGGTCTTGTAAATCTTGTTTCTCTAATACCGACTATTACATCCCGCTACTAGCGAACCCTTGTGAAAGCTGGATACGGGAAAACCGTACGTCCAGTTTGTGCGGCGGACGGTGGTTAGCCTTCGGGCGCCTCCTCCGACCCGACATCGCTGGCAGGGGCAGGACAACATAACCTGCTCCGAGAGAAGGAACCCTGCTTTGTTCACGCTTACCGAAGAGTAAAGGGTGGAGATGATTGCATTATGCTGGAAACATCTGAAAACTCGAAAGAGACCGTCGGAGCGCTCCAGAGGAAGCTATATCTTAAAGCCAAGCGCCAGCCCGCTTTTCGATTCTATAGTCTCTATGACAGGGTCTATCGAAGCGATGTACTGCAACACGCTTACGATCTTGATAAAAAAATAGGGGCAGAAGTCGGGAAATTGGAAAGGCGTGCATGCTTAAGAAAGAAGAACATCGGAAAGCCGTATGCGGGAAAACCGCTTGTCCGGTTTGATGAGGGGAGGCTGCGAAACCTGCCTTTTTATCAGCAGGTTCGCTGCCTTCTACTCTAATGTTCCCATCCCGAACACAGAAGTTAAGCCCTCCAGGGCCGATGGTAGGGTACCGGCAACGGTGCGGGAGAGTAGGTCGCTGCCGAATTTAATTTCTAAAAAGCCTCCTGGTTTATGCCAGGGGGCTTTTTCCTTTTGGTAGAGCCTTATCTCAGGGACCTCTAAAAATTATTATTCATGCATCTGCAACCTCAGCATTAAATGGTGAAGCCATATCAACCGATCTATATTCCTTGCGGGCTGGATTGATCCGGAAGTAATTAAATTTACACACTGAAGTTCCACGTGATAGACTCGACGCACATTACATTCTGACTGTAAAAATTTAAAAGAATATAAAGAACCAAAGAAGGTTTCAGGAGGACCGGAGGGAAATGACTCTAAATGATCTTAAAAAGAGCCTGCTGTCGATTGCACTCCTTTGTTTTATCCTGTCAGGTTGTTCCGCTTATGATAAAAGACCGCTAGCCAAAAAAGGCCTGCTGGACCTCACCTCCTCGGAATTTGAAAAAAACAGGATTGTAAATCTCGATGGGCAATGGGAGTTTTACTGGAATAAACTTCTATCACCCGAGGATTTTCGTAGTGGAGTGCAATTTGAGAGTACCGGCTATATTGATCTCCCACAGACCTGGGATGACTACAACCTTGATGGAAAGAACCTGCAGACTGACGGCTATGCGACATTCCGTTTACTATTGAAAATTAAAGAGGATGATGAATTTAAAGCACTTCGCGTTACCAAAGTGTTGTCAGCATATAATCTGTGGGTCAATGGTAAATTGCTTGCCACCAGTGGTACCGTTGGAGTAAGTCATGTAACTGAGAAACCGAGACTTTCTCAAATCATTTGCAGAATTGAACCGGGTAGTGATGAGTTGGAGCTCATTTTGCAAATATCAAATCACAATTATCGTAACGGCGGCCTTATGTCGTCAATCTCTTTCGGTTCGGAAGAGCAGATTCATAAAAGCCAAAATAGAGAGCGGGCGCTTACAATATTTATCCTCAGTGCACTCATGGTCATGGGTGGATATCATTTTGTCCTTTACATGCTGCGAAGAAAGGACCTGGCGCCCCTTTTTTTTGGACTTTATTGCTTGTTCTGGGTAGTCAACAATCTGTTTTCTTCTCCTTCCGGGTGGCTCATTCAATTTATCCTTCCTCATACCTCCTGGACGGTTTTTTATAGAATAGGTTTGATGGCATATTATCTCTCTAATCCGGTTTTTATTATGTTTCTATACTCTCTCTTCCCTCGGGAGTGTTCTGTTGCCGTCATCCGCATATATCAATTCATAGGAGTCATTTTTTCTCTGCCCCTTTTTTTTATGTCCGTAAAATTAATGAGTCATGCCGTACCGGTATATCATTTATTTACTTTTATTCTTATTTTTTACTCTATATATCTGCTGGTTAAAGCAGTCCTTCGAAAAAGAGAGGGCGCGCTTATCATCCTGGCCGGTTTCGGAATAATAGCTGTTTCAGGAGCCAATGACATGCTCCATGACAGCCGCGTCATTGATACAGGTTATATTATTCCCACAGGTCTGTTGATCTTTATCATTTTTCAATCCTTTGTGCTCTCCATGCGTTTTTCCAGGGCCTTTTCATCGGTAGAGAAACTTTCCGGCGACCTGGAGGAGAAAAACATCACCCTTGCCAGGGTTGACAAGATAAAAGATGAGTTTCTTGCCAACACCTCTCATGAACTTAGAACCCCGCTGAACGGGATTATCGGTATAGCCGAGTCTCTGGTGGCAGGGGCGGGTGGGAAGCTGCCTGAAAAGGCAGCCCAAAACCTCTCTCTCATTGCCGGCAGTGCCAGACGTCTTGCCGGGCAGGTAAACAATATCCTTGATTTTTCCCGCCTGAAAAACAAAGATGTGGACCTGGTGAGAGGACCTGCCGATCTCCATGCACTGTCAGATATGGCAATTGCAGTTCTAAACCCCCTCGCAGCTGGAAAGGGTCTCAAGCTTAACAATGCCGTATCTGCGTATCTGCCTTTTGTAGAGGGCGATGAAAATAGACTGCTACAGATACTCTATAACCTGATCGGCAATGCCATTAAGTTCACTGATCGCGGTGAGGTTACGCTGTCCGCTGAAGTAAGTCATCAAAAGGTTTCAGTAGCTATATCCGACACAGGGATCGGCATTCCTGAAGAGAAGCTGGATGCTATCTTTCTTTCATATGAGCAGGTTGATTCCAGTTCCTCCCGGCGTTTTGGAGGGACAGGCCTCGGTCTTGCCATCACAAAACAACTTGTAGAACTTCATGGCGGGACAATTAGTGTGGAATCGAAAATAGATAAGGGATCGACCTTCCGCTTTACCCTCCCTGCCATCAGCAATGATCCAGTAAATGGTGAAGGCATGAATAAATCGACATTTATTGACAGTGAACCTTTATCTTCAACTGAACTGACCTATCCTGAATATAGAATTAAGGAGTACTCTCTCAAAAAGGATGGTGCCGGGGAAAAACCTTCCATCCTGGTTGTCGATGATGAACCGGTCAATCTTCAGGTTGCAGTCAATCATCTTACCCTGGCAGGGATGAAAGTTCACACAGCCGGATGCGGAATCGAGGCCCTGGAGTCTTTGGCAGAAGGGAAGAATTACGACCTCATCCTTCTCGACATTATGATGCCTGGAATGACCGGTTATGAGGTCTGTCGAAAGCTCCGCGAAACATATGCGGCCGCTGAACTCCCTATCATCATGCTTACTGCCAGAAACAGGGTTCCAGACATAGTAGAAGGTCTGGAGAGGGGCGCCAACGATTATATTATAAAACCTCTCATCAGGGAAGTACTGGTAGCGCGCGTCCGGTCTCACCTAAAAGTCAAGGATTCCTTTGAGGCTTTAAAAGAAAACACGCGACTCAAAAAGGAGATTGAACGGCGAAGAGAGACGGAACAGGACCTCCGCCTCATGCAGCGACGCCTCTCCATGATGCTCGACACAGTCAATGAAGCCGTCATCGCCGTCAATGAAAGCGGCGAGATAACATTTTGTAACGGTGCGTGCGAAGCTTTGGCCGGCTATACAGCTGAATATCTGCTCGGTAAGGCGATGGGAAACCTTTTCGCCGATGATACAGCCCAAGAACTTACGTCACTCATTATTAATGATGGGGGATGCGAGCTGAGGACGGGAGGGCCGAAAGCCTATCCAGGGATCACTCTGAAAAAGGAAAGTGGGCAAAAGGTCTTCGTTGATATGGCGCTTACACCCATCGAGATTGAAGAGGAACTCCTTTATATCCTGGGGCTTCAATTGCCTGACGAAGTGTCGGGTGGCAGTGGAAACGGGCAAGGCCTTCTTTCGAGGCTTTCAGTGCTCGGTGAGTTGAACAAAAACCGGGAAAGTATCAGGTCTCTGGAAGAAAAGCTTAGCGATCTGTTACCGCAGATAAAGTCGGAGGAGGCTGGTTTGCTTGAAGACCTGAAAGTGATCGAAAGTACTCTGGACCATGTCAGCCATACCCTGCTGGGCGAAGAGGAAAAGAAGGACAGGTCTCTCCTTGCCGTTGAGGTAATGAACCTTGCCCTGGAATACTGGGTTGAAGCCACAGGAAAAACGAAAATCGATCTGGCACTGGAGTCAAAGCTCTGGAAGGTCTATACAAACCTTGACGGATGGGAGCGGGCCCAGACGCTCGACAGGTACCTGGATATTGATACCATGCCGAAAAATCCCCGCTGGAAGAAGGTTATGGCTACCGCAGATTTCGTACTGGCCTGCTGCAGCGCATCGTCGCCAAGGCGTGAAGCGCTGCAAGGCGCCCTCGTAAAGTTCCGGTTCTCCGGGTGAGATAGAGCGCAACATTCTGTTCACTTCCTTCGATATCTTTTTTTCATAAGTAACTAAACAATTCTTTCAGAACCATTCCCTCTAGTAAAATCATCAATAAATTCAGATAGATATATCGATATTAACAGTTTTAACAAGATGGGTTCTTGCGATAAGATAATGAAATAAGTTAGTCTGGCTTTTGATTTGAGGAATGCAGTAAATGCATCGTCCAGGGAATCAATTGAAAGGTTTTGATATCGCCCTGCCATGAAGAAGTTATTCAATTTGAAACATAGAACAGGAGGTTAAAATGAAGAAATTAATAAATTCATTGATTTCAGTAATGATGATCTTGTCTGTCGCCATACTATTGCCGTCGTGTGGTGGTGAAGGTGGCAGTAACAGCCGTCAATCCGGTATTATAGACACTGACGGTGACGGTTTATCAGACACCGATGAAATCAACATCCATAAAACCGACCCATTCTTGGCGGATACGGATGGTGATTCATATCTCGACGGTGAAGAAATCGCCGATTTCAATCCCGCAAACAATATGTATGTATTTAATCCTCGCATTGCAGACATGGCATCAATCGCAGTCGATCTCACTTCGCTGCCCCAAGTAGATATGGTATTCACCGCCTCAGACAGTACTACGAAGTCAATCAGCACCAGTCACGGGCAGGTCACAAGCAGCAGCATTAATCATGACTGGGGTGGTGAGAGCAGCCAGCAAATAGAGATAGGTCATACCGATAGTCTCTCAAACACAGTAACGGCTGGAGTTCAAGTCGATATCAAAAAAGAGGGTGGTGCTTCATTCAAGCTTGAAAACGCCCTCACCTTAGGTTTTGAGAATTCTGTAAATGAAAGTAATGGCTCGTCCATAAATTGGAGTGCCAGTGAGAAGCAGGCCAACAGCACAACCTACGAAGAGTCGCTGGCTGAGAGTGAAACCGCTGGTACTACCTTAACAAATGGCACGCTGGAAATCACCGCAAGTGTCAGGAACTCAGGACACATCCCCTACGATCTGGAAAACCTGACGCTAACGGCATTCTTCTTTAGTCCTCAGCATCCCTTCGATATGGAGCCTATTGGAACGCTTACCTACAGTAGTGGTGGCGATTTCCCCAAAACCTCTATTCTGAGTGGTGTAAGCCCACCCCTGAATTTCAGCACAGATGTTTCCTTGCAGAAGGCCCATCGCCTGCTGCGCGACTCCGACAATATAGTTATCATGCCGGCGACCTATCGCCTGCTCGATATTGATGATAATTCCATGCTGCTAGTGGATAAGGACGTATCGGTACGTACTGCGTCCATCACAATAGACTATGGCATTCATGCCGCCAGGCAGGATAAATACCGTGTCGCTGTCAACAGTGGTGACGGTGCCCAGGGTATCAGTCTGGCCTGGGCTCTACAGGATATTCTCGGCCTTTCTATTTCACAGGGACCGGGGGAATGGATCTACGGAGACGATCCCACAGCCAGTATTACGCCAAGCGGCTTACTGGCAGTTGGCACCTACGTTATGGATACAAGCACCAATCGGTACTGGCTGTTGGCGCACAATCATACGACAGATGTCGGTGGCGGCCGCACCACTGACTTTTATCACCTGCTTAATGAAGGTTATGACCTGAATGACATCCACCTCATGGCCGGAGATAAGGTTACTCTGGTTTACGTCGGCGATGAAGACCGCGATGGCCTGAGCGACCGTCTGGAACGTGATTATGGTACGGATCCTAATAAGTTGGATACCGATGACGACACCTTGATGGATGCTGTTGAGATCTACGGCTGGCTCTCCAACTTGGCGACGCCGCCCTGCGACAGTGGTGATCTAGTACGTGTTTACAGTAATCCCCTGACGGCCGATTCGGATGGTGACGGCATCTCGGACAGCGATGAGAAGTCACAATGTCAAAATCCCGCCCTTGATTTTGTTGCCATGGCCGGTAATGACGACTCCGTTAATGTGGGCAGCGCCGCCACGCTTTATGGAAGCGTCCAGAGTACCGCTCCGGTGACCCCTGTATATCACTGGCTTCTTCTAAGCGGACCCGATGTCCTCGTCGGTGGAGAAAGCACACGGGAGTTGAGCGGGGCTCAACCGACTTTTACTGCGCCTGATGAGGTCAGTACTCTCCTTTTTGAACTGGAGGTTAGGGTGGATGGAAGCGCCATGACTGATTATGTGAAAGTACAAGTGCAGAAGGATCGACTGAAGGCCGTTTACGTGGGCGATCCTGCAACTGGCGCCGCGCCGAATGGCAGTGCCCCTTACAGTACATTGAATGATGCCCTAATCGGAAAGCCCGGAATGGATGTCTATGTGATGAGCAAATCCTTCCCTTACGCAGTGCAAACCGTAGATATCCCCGATGGTGTCAGTTTATTTGGCGGTTACAACGAGAACTGGCTGCGCGACACCACCTACAATAAAACACAGATTGTGGCGAATATTACACAAAACAATCAACCAGCAGTGCGGATTGAAAGTGCTAGTAGTGAGATGTGGTTTTCGGGATTCTCGGTAGTTGCCGATAACAATTCGAGCAGTCCTGATAACGATGTGATTGCTTTTAAAGTTAATGGGGGTACATCATCTTCACCGAGTGGTCAGGTACACATATCTGAAAACACTATTGTGGCATTCGACGTAATATCTAGTCTTTCGACAAATCCCGGAACAAGCTATGCGTTATTAGCGAACAACTTGGTTATGCTGAGCATAGAAGGTAATACCCTTGTCAGCGGTAATGGTGGTAACGGGCAAATAGGAAATGGAGGAACGAAAGGTAATCCTGGCGGTAACTCACCGGGAACTGCCGGCGGTGCCAGTGCTTTTCCCTGTGATAATGATATACCTCCTGATTGTGGCAAAGGTGGTAATGGAGGAGCTGGTGGTACGGCTATTCCAATCCACTGGTATGGATACTTTGGCCAAGATGGGCACGATTCCGCCACTGGAGAAAAAGGAGGGGCGGGAGGAATTGGTGGAAGAGACGATGGCGGTAGTCCAAATGGTGAGGATGGTAACAGGGGTGGAAATGGAACTCCGGGCTTGCCTGGCAGGTTCGGTGAAGCAGGCTCTTTTAATTACTATGTTTTGCTTACTGAAGGATTTGAACCTGCAAATGGTAAGAGTGGCGAAGACGGCGGTCATGGTGGCGGCGGTGGCGGTGGTGGCGGCGGAATGGCGACGTTGTTAACCGCCGGTGGTGCTGGTAGTGGTGGCGGTGGTGGCGGCCAAGGTGGTACCACCGGTGAAGGTGGTGGGGG
>JAOUBX010000123.1 GCA_029860075.1 Deltaproteobacteria bacterium
AGCCGGTTATAGTCGTAGATATACTTGATCGATTTCGAATCGGCTCTCAGGTTAGGCGTTATTTTCCCGGTGAGATTGCCTGCCTCATCATATTTGTATTCCACATTGCCCGTGTCGGGGTTATCTATGGAGAGCCGCCTTCCGAGCATGTCGTAGGTGACGTAGGTATGATTGTCCCGGTCATCGATGATTTCTATAATTTCACTTATGGGATTATAAATGTATTTTGTAATGATCCAGCCATTTCCAAGCTTTTCCTTCATTGTTCTGATACCATCCCGAAGGTCTTTGAGGCTATTTTTAATTTTTCCTTCACCGTCAGTGACTTTGGTCATAAAGAGATTATCTTCAAAGCCGTACACTATGGTGCTGAAAGAATTATCGGGCAGAGTTATTCTGGTCTGCCTGTCAAGCACATCATATTCAAAGAGAGTGGGATTCTTTGGCTCACCTTGTATGTTAAATGCAGTCTGGTAACCAGCCTCAAAAACGGGCTGTCCTTGCTGAATGACCCTTCCGAAGGCGTCATAAATTGCCTTGCCCGATATGGTCATTCCGTATACTTTTCTCACTTCAGCCTCTTTCTTTGTCTGAAGGACGCGCTTTAATCCATCCGTGTAGATGAGGGTGTCGATGGTTTCACTGCTATCCCAGTGCTCCTTATTCTTTGTTAATGCCCGGGCAGGGACAACCTCGGGGTGGTATTCAAAGGATAGGGTAGGTACATGAGAGCCCTGATCGTAAGGGCCATAGATCTGTTTTGTCCTGCCAAAAGCATCGTAGCTATAGGAGATAACATTGCCGTTCAGGTCCGTTGTTGACAGAGGCTTGCCATACCTGTAATCGTACTTTGCCGTTGATATGTAATTGAAGGAATCCTCTATTTTTTCAACATAGCTATGGACCGTACTGTCATAGGTGTAGCTCAGCTGGTAGCGGTCGCCTTTTTCGTTTGATGCTCCTGTGAAAGTTTTAATGTTTCCGTAATCATCATAGGTCATATCTATTGTAGCTGACTGTCCATCACTTATAGATGAGACCAATTGTGTCACATTCCCTCTGCTGTCATAGCTTCCTTTACGTTCCCTGTATTTTTTGCCATCTCCACCGGTGACGGTAATGAGTTGAGGCAGGCTCATCAGGTATGAAGATGGCCTATACTCATACTTAATAACAACCACAATATCATCTGTTGCACCTGGTTCTCCGGCATCAAAGAAGTCTGTCACATTACCGTAATCATCGTAATCAAATGCGGCATAAGTCTCTTTTTCGAAATGGGGCTGTCCTTCGTAAAACTTTTTCTCAGTCCTGACAAGTTTTGGAAAAACAGTCGCTCTTTCTATGTTGATTGGATTAACTTCTGCCCTGGTGTCAATATCATAAAGGAAATATGAATTGACTGTTTCCATAAACCTGTTTTCCAGGTTATCCCTGACTATCTCTGATTTCAGCAGTCCCTTGTTGCAGAAGTTATCATTGAGATATTCTCTGGAAACACTCCTGTAGAGAGAATCCATGTCAGATGCATCTCTTTGTTCTTCGATAACATGTTTAAAGCCGTAAAACTCACGTTCCAGCCGGTCATATTTGCCGTTTTCATAACGGATGGTCTTAACCATACTGTCAACACCGTCTCCGTTAAAACCATCTGATACTTCCAGGCGGCTCATGACCCACTTGCTCTGGGGATGGTCGTATGTATTGCCTGTTCGCTTGTATTCAATTTTAAAGGAGGCGCCCATTGGACGTGTAACGCTCTTCAGAAGGTTCGTGCGGCTCGTTTTATTGATATGGGCCCTCATGGAGCTGTCTTTTCCTGATGTAAGATGGTCGGGCAATCCATCGCCGTTGATATCAACAAGTGTGTTTACGACTTTGGTCATGCTCTCGCTGCTGTCTTTCCCCTGGTTGAAAATGAGGAAATGAAGTATCAGGCAAACGCCGTCGCGACAGTTGATAACAGGAACGGCATAGGTATCATAAAGGCCTCTCCCTGCGGTTTCGCCTTCCGTGGATTCAATTCTAAGGCCCGTAGAAATCCTGCTGTCTTCCTCAATAAGTTTTACAGGAGCGCCAAATCCTGCGCCTGTATTTAATGCGGCTTTGATGTAATATATTGTATAAGTATTATCACAGGCGTTCCCGTCATCATTTGTCGAATCACATATAACGTCCGGGTCGACAAGGATCACTCCATCCATAAAGAGAAAATCAGGCAATCCATCGCCATTGATATCTTTCAGGGTTTTTTCAACCTCTCCTTCCGTGTCCGAATAAGAAGTGCCTTCACCGAAGGCCGACATCATATAATTGAATCCATAGCTCATGGAATCACTTTCGGTTATACTCTCATTGATTGCAACGCCTCCCCAATATTCAGGTTCAGCAAAATCGTAACCGAGATTTAAAGAGACTTTTAATCCCTGTGCCACTTTGTCCGGCAGACCGTCCCCATTCATATCTATCAAGTCATACTTGACTTCACTTTCCCCATCACTGCTGTAATCGCCAATCCCAAAGGAAACAGCCAGATTGATTGCTGTCCATATCCAACCCCCTGTGGATTTGCCGCCGCCACCCCCGCCGGTTCCTCCGCTTTTTCCGGAGATCTTTCCGCCATTGCCTCCCCCCGTATTACCTTTTGCGCCTCCACCTTTTGCGCCCGTACTAAGAGGTGTGCCGTCGCTTGTTGTTCCAAACATGCCGGGACTTCCTCCCAGGGCAATATTCCAGTTGAATTGATCATTTTCGCTCTTTCTTATTATCCCCTTTAAACGTGCCAAATTCGTACGTTTGTCGTCAAGAGTGCCATCGGCCCTGGTATATTGGATGCCTCCGGGGCTGACAATATCCGGATAATGATCGCCATTCATATCCATATAGTCCAGCAGGCTATGGCTGTCGCCTGTGGATGACTGCCATCCCGATGATATGGGCACATAATACCAGGACGTGTCCGAACCTTCCTGGTAATCTTCTGCAATACCTATCTTGTTTACAGCTCTATAAGCGTTAAAGTCCTCAGATTTTGGGACATCTATGTATTTGGTCCCAAAACGGGTGCTGCTCATGGTAGTATTCGTCAGCCGGCAATCCTCATCTGCGCCTCCCCAGGAATGTGTCTTTTGCAAGGGGATAAGGGGATAGGCTTTTTCTTCAGAATTGACATCATTATTACGCGATATATTAAAATCATTCTCATTAATCGGCTTGAGCGCCCTGTCCCGGTTGCCGTTATAAGCTGCATAGCTCCATCCTCTGTATGCAACAGGGAACATTCCTGCTTCACCGATGCTTGTGTTGAATGGGGCAGAGAAAGTTTCTGCCGCAGCGCCCGTTGGAATTGTTTTTTCATAAAGAAGACCATTTTTATTTATAGAGATTGCAGCCTGTTGAAGGAATTTGCTAATGTTTCCACCGGTAATAATCATGTAGAATTCAATCTTGTCTCCCCGGGAGGTATCAATGACCGTCTCACCGGCAATGAAGGGTGTCTGTTTATCGACACTGACGTCAAGCTTTTCCCTGTGAAGCACTTCGCCATCCTTAACAATCATAAATAATGCGCTGCCGATGGCCTCTTCATTCCCTTTGAGGTTGAACTTAAGTAACGGAGTAACCTTGATTGTTTCCGCCACTTCACTTACCCAGGTTGCCGGTTCAACATAAAAGATCTTTGCGGCATGGTTTTGAACATAGGCCCGTAATTCAGGTGTGCGGCTACTGAAATCAAGGAAAAGTTCTTCATCAGCCCCGGCGCCGGGAACAAAGATGCTGGACAGATAGGGTTCCGTCACCTTGTTGGCAGCAATATTCAGGATAGATTTACCGACAAGGGCGCCCCGGCGTTTTACAGTAAAGGCCACCTCACTATTTGGCACGTCGGTGAGCGGTCCCAGATAATCCGGATCGTCTGTTATGAGGCCCAACCGGGGGTAGATGATAAAGGCGCCCTCTTTGGAAACCTGCCAGGGGAGAGAAGCGGTATTCTTTCCATTCTCCGGATACATATCAACGCCAAAGGGCATATTCATATTCACAATGTAATTACCTTCTTCATCGGTAAGGCTTCCTGCATTTGTATCGTTCGACTCAATATAGGTAACTACCGGCGCCCAGGTTATTTGTGTCAGATCAATGGGCGAATCCGTCTGAATTTCGAAGCGGAGAGAGTCCATAATATCGACGGGGTCCGATATATTATCGGGTCTCGACGCCACATCAATGCCCAAAGCATTCAACTGGCTTTGATCATAAATAATGGTGCTTGCAACGCCGATAGGCACTTCATCATTGAAGACCACTGCCCCTGTTTCATTCCATGACATGGATTTCGTGATAAGAGGCACGTCATTTTTATAGACAACTACCCTGATATCATCGGTTGTAATATCGGCTTTGTTTAAATCACCGGTAATAAGCACCTTGCCTTTAAAAGGCATGGGAATGGAGCCTCCCCGTCCCATCAACAGAAAATCTTCAGAGGCTTTGAATCTGTAGATATTTTTATTGTCGGCATCAAGCGCTTCCTGCGGTTTATCAGCGTATGTGATCACAGGGTCCCACGTAACCCGGTCATAGGCGCCGTCAAAGACAGACTGAACACGAAAATATATCCGGTCTCCCTTTTTGACGGTTATCGAACCGGCGCCTCCCGGATTGTGAGGCGAGTAGTCTTGTGCCTCAATCCTCTCGGTCCATATTTCACTGCCATTATGCTGAATGGCAACTCTGACGCCATCGGCGGTTTGGTAAGCATTTCTGTCCTCAGTCGTATCTTCAATCAATGTTACGCTTCCGCCGATACTTACGATGCCATCATAGGGCGCTACCCATCTTCTGACAGGATCAATAAGTGGATAATTATTGATTTGTTCTTCGTAAAAGGCGCTTTGATCTTCAATGAGTCCTTCAATATCGATTTTACTCTGTTTAACAGGTATTTTTGTCTTGTTGCTATCCAGAGTAAAGGTGGGAATACGATCTTCGTCCAAATAGTTAAACCACACTACGCCATTTTTGACAAAATCGGGCAAATTATCGCCGTTAACATCAGCAAAGTACTCCATGCTTGTGGATGTGGTCTTAACATTGTACCTTGAAAAAGAACCGTAAAAGAGGTATATTTCATCCCCTTTGGAGCGTCCCTCCGTAAGCTGCCTGCCGAGCCCTTTCAATGTGGGAAGCTCCACTTTTCCACTAAAAGTAGTAGCGCCGTCTTCAGCCAGATTATTGGCCCTATAGTAGTATTTGTTACCCTCTTTAAATACTTTGTCGGCCAGGCCGTCTCCATTTATGTCGGTTAAAATTAAATATACTGTGCTGTTTGTTTTCTGTGTGCCCCATTTCTTGCCCTGAGAAGCTGATTTCATGGGCAGATAATTGCTGACCCCTCTATATCTGTGCCTTCCGTTATATTTGGCATGCGTGCCCCCCATTGCGCTGGCATATTCATGGCCCTTTCCCCCGAGATGAACAGCAATGTTATCATCGCCCGTTTCAATATTGATCTTATCGTCAAGCAGGGATGGATCCTCTTTTTCAGGTAAATTTATTTCATCGTAGTAATCAAAATCATGCTTATTGAATAAGGCCCCCTTCTCTCCCTCTCCATACTGGCTTATGGATGACAAAATAGTTTTATTAAATACGCCTTCCCTGTAATCGAGAACATAATTTCTAATCCGTTGATTATCCAACACTATCTCTATCCGTCTGAGCAGGTCCGCCGTCACAATTTTGAAGCCTGCTTTTCCATGGATGCTGATATCTTTGCGCCGGGGCTCATTGAGTTCATTGTCCCGCACAAACCTTACAATATATTTGCCCGGAGTATCGTTGAACCCTGCATAGGAGATTTCCTTTAAATAGATCTGATGTCCGGAAACGCCGGAGTCGCAGGTTTCATCGCCATTGCTGTTGTTCCCGCCTCCTACACCTGTATCACAGACTAAACTGTAGTCGTAGATAACGGTATTTCCGTTGGTATCAATAGATTTCCTTATCATCCACTGATATATGCCCTTGTCTCCGGCCAGTTTGCCACTGGCATCGTTTCCATCAATTCCGCCGTAAAAATGCCCTGTTCCATTCTTGTCTATGACTTCCCACCAGTATTTATCCGGGCTATTACCGTGGCGGATAATTTCCCTGAACCGGCCTTCAACGCGGGTATGGAATACCTTTTCCCCGGATCTCGGTTTGAGTTCTCCTCTATGTGCAACCGGTGTCAGCATTTCGCCGTTCAGCGCATAGGTCTCGGTTTCTTTCGCACTGTCGTATCTGGGAACGCCCCATCTCGTATCAACAGTAATGGCCGGTATTTGCAGGTCCCATCCTAATCCCAGCCAGCCATTACCCCCTGATGAGCTGTAGCTGACAGAAAGCTGCGGCTGCATGCCTTTACGCCCGGCAGGTATCTCTATGGGATAGTTTAACTTCGCATCTCCCATGTTGTTCGCCCTGGGCGCTTCGATGAGGTTTATGCCCGCTCCGGGATCGGCTGCCTTGATGTCTTTGATTGTATTCGGGTTGTAGGTGAGCGCTTCGGGGTGTTCCGGTGTGACGAGAACGGCGTTTATCATGTCTGTAAAGTGGTCTGTTTCACTTTCAACAAGAGCCGCATTTTTGTCAATATCAGCCCTTTTAAGCTTCTTCCAGCTCTTCTCCTTCTCATCATAGAAAAAAGTCCACACATCATTCTCCGTCATTCCCGCAGGAATGAGGTAGGGGTCATAGGGCATCTTCAGTTTGACGGTCTTTCTGAACCTGGTGCCGTGAGGTGTAAAGCGATAACCGTAGTCAGGGGCTGTAACATTAACCATACCGGGATCCAGCTTAGCCAGGTCGGCATGTTTTAGGGCCTTGATTTTTATCTTCATATTTTTCCATACAGCGCCACCTGGAATATCAAGGCTTGTACCCTTAAGGCCTATCTTTTTCCCCATGCCCGGAGAAACTTCTTCCTCTACTTCATCCGTTTCTTCAATTGTTCTGCTGTTGATTTTCTTTTCTTCCTCTTCGCCGGAAGCGCTTCCGGTCTCCTTTTCAGGCAAAGCCTCTTCTTCCATATAACTGCCAAGCTTAACGATCTGTTTAACATTGCTTCCATCAGGATAGACTGCCTTTACTTCCACCTGCCAGGGCTCGCTATCTTCCTGTCCTTCGAATCCTGCTTCATCTTTTGTGACGGCCCTGCCAAAGTGATTTTCGGGATCGCCCGTGGGCCGGACATATTTCTGTCCGGCAATATAGATTTGTGCATTTACTGTATCCGGTCCCTCGATCCACCCTGAAATGTATGCCTTTCTGCCATAGAACTCGCCTGATTCGGGGGAAGTGATGACCAGTTTCCGGTAAGCTTCTCTTTCACCTGCTCTGCTGCCCGAAATGCTTAACTGGTGAATATTTCCACCTCCCTGCCCGGCGCTTGTAAATATGAGGCGAAGCCCGTCAGTCGTTCCATTGTCAGGAATGAGTGTTGGAATGATATTCCATCCGCTTTGAAGGGTGTTAAGCGTATTCGTTACCCCGCCCTGGGGCGCTGCCCATTGCCCTGCTGACCGGTAGTGGTAGTCGAGCTTGCCCTTGATACTATTTTTCAGGAAAAAGGAGACCGAATGAGGTTGTATCGGGTTTTTGAAAGTGATGTCTACAATATCTTCTCCTCCTGATGCCGGTGAAAAAGTCCAGAAAGTGGAAAGGTCTTCATCAACAAGTGTTCCGGGATTGCCGGGACCGCTTATTTCTTTTATGAAGCTTGTGCCGTCATCCATGAGGGCAACGAATCTCACGTCACGAATGGCGTAGCTTCCGTACATGTCTTCAGGGGCGCTGAAGGTGAGGGAATTTTCGCCCGGCCTCAGCCAGAGCGGATTGACAGGCTCTACCTGGAGGGTCCACTGGTCGCTGTCGCCAACCCAGAAACCACCGGTAAAGCCGGTGCCGTTTATGCTCTGCCTTGTCCCTACCCACCTGGAGAGGCCATTTGATTCATAGAGAAGGTAGCACGCTTTATAGACTCGCGGATCTCTGTCGTTATTAAAGGTAAACTTCAGGTTGTCATTGGTTTCTTCTCTTACAACCTGTCCTTCAAAAGGGCTTGCTTTCAGCAGGACTACATTATCGGGCATGTCTCCGCTCTCTGCCGCACCAAGAAGCGCCTCTTTGCCGGGGATATTTTTTTTACCGTTTAATCCCCATATTTCAACTTCACTAACTCCTTTGATATTGACCTCTGTCGAGAGGGGTGTCAGTTCAAACATCATATTGCCGGTAATGATTTCATCAACTGCATCAAAACTGTTCCAGCCATCTGACAGTTTTTCAAGGTCCACATCGGTCAGGCCTGAGATCGGCGTCCAGGCACCGGGACTTCCCCAGTAAACATTGGCCAGGTAAGCAGCCTTGCCGAAAAAACGAATTGTCTTGATATTGTAATTCTTTTCGAGGGCAACGACGATGCGCGACGTTTCCGGCACATGTGAAAAGGCGGTTTCCGTATCATTGTCAAAGAGGTTCCAGAGAACATTGGCTCCCGCCGTTCGTCCCGTGGCAGAGAGTGTGAGAGGCGTTATTTTTACGGTCTCAGTATAGGATATCCGGCTTACCGACACTATTGATGTGATAAGAATGACTGCAATCATCAAAAACAGGATTTTGAAATAGGATACTTTACGCTTTGACATGACGTTCACCTCCCCGTAAAAAGTTTAAAAATAAAAAGCCCCATTCCTGTCTCAAGAGACAAAAAAAGGGCTTTTCAAAGTATTCGGTTTTTTGTATCGGTTGTTTTTCATATTTCAGCGGTCCCTCTATCCCGATTTATTCTCGGGACAGGTAACTTTGCGTCCTCCCGTCGCCCGGAGTTTGCCTTTTCCTTATGAATTTTTACCTTATACTATGTATTTCTGGATTTTTTCCTTTTAATATTTCAGGTTAATCAAAGACCAATACCCCAACCTAAGGTGCTGCTTTTTTCTGACTTAGTTAAAATCATAAGGCATTGAAAAATAAAATACTCGGCTTTTTTTGCTTTTTTTTGCACTTTCTTTCGGCTTTTTTTGCTTTTTTGGGCAAAATTCAAATAAACATACTTTTAATGGGTAAATATATTGACCACATAAATTTTCACAATTATTTTCTTTTTGCATTC
>JAOUBX010000124.1 GCA_029860075.1 Deltaproteobacteria bacterium
CCCCGCCTTTTTTGTCTTATAACGAGTAGTACAGTCAAATAACAATTTGATCTGTAGCATTATGTTTGCAATCTTTACATGATTTGAGAAGAAAAGATTGTTTATTTGCTTTTACCGGGGTGATTCCAGGCAGCAAATTTGACCTGGAATGATATTTGCTATAACTAGAAAATCCGCAGTGGCTAAAATATCAACATATAGCTACAATAGTCCGGACCTGTTTACAGTGTAATTTTTTAATTGGGAAATTGTTCGCTCTATTTAAGGAGGGTTACAAGTTTAAACCCAATATCATATATTTATTAAGGAGAGTTATTATGAGGAAGAAGAACTACTTGTCAGGCCTGAAGTACATTGTTTCATTATTAGCTATCATAGCAGTTACTTTACCTATGGCAGGCTATTCGGCAAAGGGGAATAAATCTCCCGACAAAAATATTATAAAAGTACAACCTCCTGACATGATAATTGATGATCAGGATACCGTTGTAAACGACAAAAATGCGGGTCTCCAATATATTCCCGGTGAATTTATCATTAAATTTAATTCAAAAGCCGGTGAGATACTGAGAGGCAAACTTGATTCCAATCTAAATATATCACCTGATAATACGGGCATATCTTCCATTCACATCCTGAATAAGAAGCACAAGGTTAGATCGATGAAGCCTGTCTTTACAGGATTGCATAAGCAGTTAAAAAAGGGAAAAAGCATAAAATCTATTGAAGATGAAATTAAAAGGAAATTTCCCAAAAGAGCCACCCGTGGACAACAAAATGCAAAGCCCCATAATTTGGAGAATATTTATAAAATTAAAGTGTCTTCGGAAGAAGACATACAAAATATAATGGCTGATTATAAAAAAGACCCTCAAATCGAATTTGCAGAGCCTGATTATATCGTCAAAACCAATTTTATCCCTAATGATCCTTATTACGCTTCATCAAACTCCTGGGGGCAGGGTTACGACGATATGTGGGGTTTAAAAAATATTCAGGCAGAAATGGCATGGGACCTGGCTCGGGGAGATGGCATAGTTACGGCAGTTATAGATACAGGGCTTGACTATAATCATCCTGATATTCAGGGTAATGTATGGGTTAACCCATGGGAAATCGCAAATAACGGTATAGACGATGATAATAATGGATATATCGATGATATCAACGGATGGGATTTCTCTACCTATGACGGTGCTGTGGAAGATAACGACCCTATGGATGATAATGGACACGGCACCCACGTTTCAGGGACAATAGCCGCTGTCGGCAACAATGGGACAGGTCTTATTGGCGTTGCACCAGGAACGAAGATTATGCCCATTAAAGGTCTCGGAACAAGAGGATATGGGTATATGTCCGATCTGTCAAATGCTTTATACTATGCAGCGAGTCGTGGTGCAGACGTGATTAATAACTCATGGGGAGGGGGAGGAACTTCTTCGCTGATTGAGACGGCTGTTAACTACGCACATGCTTTGGGGGCTGTCGTGGTGGTTTCGGCGGGGAACAGCAATGGAGATGTTATGAATCAAATTCCTGCCAATATTATCAATGCTATTGCCGTTGCCTCAGTTGACCAGAATGATATTAAATCATATTTTTCAAATTGGGGTACCAAAGTAGATATAACCGCCCCCGGCGGGGGTACTAGAGACAATGATCCAACACGTAAATTTGAAAATATTCTATCCTTAAGAGCAAATGGAACGGATATCTATGGCGATGGCATTAATATTGTGGGCACTCAGTATTATCGCCTGAGGGGAACTTCCATGTCGGCCCCCCATGTTTCAGGATTGGCGGCATTAATTCTATCGTGCCGTCCCGATTTCACAAACGAAGAAGTAAGGCAGGTATTGAGGAGTTCAGCCGATGATATCGGTGATCCGGGTTTTGATATTAATAATGGTTTCGGAAGGATAAATGCTTTCAAAGCATTGCAGGTAAATTCGGTCTGCCTTGCCGGAATTGACTCGCCGGAAAGAAATTTGCTCACTGGAGCAGGAAGTTTTCAGATAAATGGGACCGCTTCATGCCCCGATTTTCAAAGTTATAAATTAGAATATTCTACTTCTCTTACTGGAACATGGACACAGATCGGCAGTACAGCCACATCCCCTGTAACGAAGAATCAATTGGGTACCTGGACTGTCGATGTAACGGGGGACTATTATTTAAGACTGACTGTGACAGATCAAAATAATAACGATTTCCTTGACATAACGGGCCCTGTTTTTGTAGACGCCGAGCGGCATGAGGGTTGGCCATTTGATACAGGAAGTATGGTTTTATCCTCTCCTCAAATAATCGATACAGATAATGATGGTAATAAAGAACTGGTTTTTATCTCGTATGAAGGCATTCTCTTCTTCATGAATGCCGATGGAACTGAAAAATTTACCATAGATCTTAATAGCAGCTATGCTTATTCAACGCCGGCCTTTGCTGATTTTGACGGTGATGGAGATTTGGACATGGTTGTAACTTTTATCAAGTCGGCATTTTCTTCACGCTTAAACTATTATGAAAATATTGGCGCCGGTTTTAGCCTTGGATTTAGCAGCATCATTAATAATGATGTTTATTCGAGTCCCATAATAAAGGATTTGGATGGTGACGGCAGATATGAAATCATAATTGGTGCCCTTTGGGGAGCATATCCTTACAACCTGAACAATATCTTGGTATTTGATGATCAGGGGACAACACTATTTGCTACCCAATTTGCCGATAAACTAATACCTAATATGGCCGTGGGCGATACAGATGGAGATGGAGATAAAGAGATTATTGCAGGCGGATATTATGATCCTGAAGGGCCTGGAAATACAGGCCTCCTGCAAGGTTGGCATCATGACGGCACTCCTTTTCAGGGGTCCAACTGGCCCATCATAAAAGAAAATTATTCTTTTGGAAATGTGATAATAAAGGAAAATCCCGATGGTCAGGCAGAGATATATGCAAACGGCAACACTCAACTTTATATAGTTGATGGTAATGGTAATCATCTGGGTGGCTCACCTATTAATCTGATTTCAACCTTTAAGGGTGGACCTACAATTGGTATCAATGAATTTGATGAACGCCTCATATACGTCAATCATGCAGCAAGAATCGAGTCTTATACTCTTCAGGGTTCAAAACGATGGGGAACTTCCGGCAGTGGAATACCGTTAGGACCTCCTATTTTCTCCAATCCAATTGTTCTCGATATTAATAATGGTACCGATAAACTTATTATCAGCAGTTATTCTCCAAGCTCTAATCTATTAACTATTGCCGATGACTCTGGAAACGTATTATCTGTAAAAAGAACAAATCGTAGAATTATCTCGACTCCGGCTGCAGGGGACCTTGACTCTGATGGATACCTGGAGTTAGCTGTTGGATCTGAAGATGGAAAAGTCTATGTCTGGGACCTTGATACTTTTTATCAGAAATCGATGATGGAATGGCCCCAATTCCAACATGATCTGCAGCATACCGGGAAATATAGCGCAATACCGAAGGCAAATGCCGGTGGACATCAGAATGTTAGCGATTCAGATAATAACGGAGAGGAAAGGGTCACTCTTGATGGGTCCGGATCCAGTGACGATGACGGGCCGATAGCTTCATACCTCTGGAAAGAGGGAGAGACAACTTTAGGAACATTCGCAGTTATTTCCAGCAACTTAAGAGTGGGAACTCACCTGATAACATTGATTGTAACTGATGAAGATAATATCTCTAATACGGATTCGGTAAGCATTGTAGTCAATGCCAATCAACCACCCATTGCAGATGCAGGTCTTTATCCCCCTGTCCCGGCAGGCGATCAAATCAGTTTTAACGGCTCAGCTTCCAGTGATGCCGATGGCAGTATTACAGCCTATGATTGGGATTTTGGTGACAATTCATCGGGAACAGGAATAACAAGAGCTCATTCCTATGCATCAAGCGGTAGCTATACCGTTACCTTAACCGTTACCGATAACGGAAATATGACAGATTCAGATACGTTCCAGGTAAGTGTCGTTGACCTAATAGCTCCCACAAACCTGATAGCTTCGGAAAGGGTAATGGGAAAAGGTAAAAATTTATCATATATGCATGATTTAAGCTGGGATACCGTTGCAGGCGCTGTTGAATATTCCATCTATCGCAGTAGTTCCAGTTCAGGACCATGGAACTACCTGGATAGGGTAACGACAAACTCCTATAGTTATAAAGCCGGTTCTGCTTCAACACTTTACTTTTACGTCTTACAGGCATCTGACGGTTCAGCATGGAGTCCATTCTCCAATTGGGGAGCCTCAGACGGTACGAGTGGGGTAACAGGACCGCTGCCACCTCTTGCAATTACCACAGATTCCCTGCCTGATGGATCTGTAAATTACTATTATTCAACGACCCTCCAGGCTGAAGGCGGAAATCCTCCATACACATGGGCTATAAGCGACGGCACTTTGCCTGATGGCCTTACTTTAGATCCAGGCGCCGGTACAATTAGTGGAACTCCAACAACCATAGGAAGTCAAACTCTTTCTGTGCAGGCTCTTGATGCTGTTTTTACTTCCCATGAAAAACAACTGTCAATCAACATTATTGATGCTCCTCCTGCTCCTATTCCTCCAGCTAACCTGTCGGCAACCATCAGAAAAGCCGGTAAAAACTATAGAGCTGATCTTGGTTGGGATAAAAACGTGGAACCTGATCTGGCGGGCTACAAAGTTTATAAAAGCATAGGCCGGCAGGGAGGTCCTTACAATTTGATTCAAACTATAAACGATCCTGCCCAAACTGTATTCACCGATAGTGGATTATCCAGTGGAACCTTCTACTATTATGTCGTTACAGCCTTTAATAATATGGGGCAAGAGAGTGGTTATTCCAATGAAGTTGAGCTTGTTCCCTGAAATTGAAAGCTAATATTGTAAACAGAGTTGATAATTTTATATCATTTTTTTAGATTCTCTCTTTAATAAACAAAAATATAACCATACTTAATAAAAAAAGCCCGACAACTTTAATGTGTCGGGCTTTTCATTTTTATTTTCTTAAGGGACTTCTAAGGCTGAAAAAGAGGCCTTTTTTAGGTATTTATTCCTTGGTGTCAATGGGTTGAGTTGGTCTAACCCTAATCTCCCAATTTCGGCTCCAACACTCAAGGTCAATAGTCAAGTCTGACCCTCTCTTCCACTAAAGAATTTGAAGAACAGTTGGAGCTTTATAAAAAAGGAGAGGAAAAATATCTGGCTTTATCCGATTATCATATTCTCGGGGAGGAACTTGCCATTATTAAGGCCTTTGCCGATCAATTGACGCTCTATTGCGCTATTGTACCTTACGATCGGGAAAACAAAAGGACTGATCATATTGAAATGCCTACAGATACCTTATGGGGAGTGGGACAGGCAATTATAAGGCTCATTGAAGAGCTGCAGACGAAACTCATGATTCTGGATAAAGGGTTTATTCTGCGCATGAGGGAGGAGAAGGGTAGAAGTGTTACCTAATTACTGAGCATCTACAATGGTTCTCTTTTATTCTTAAAATGACTTAATAATTAACATTTAAAAGGTTCAAAGAATAACGGGCTTTTGAAGTCATCAGCCGTCCATTTCGGGAAGCTTCAACATGCAGCGTCGGTTGCTGTAATGTCACTGCGCCATCCTCAAATGACAGCAATCCCTTCTTCTTCCTTACTTCATAATGTTGACCATAATAGTAACCTAAATAGGCGGCCCCACCAATAAGAGCAAGGAAAACAACTGTATTGCTTGGGCTTGGAGGATCACCTTTTCCGGCATAGGCTTTATTCGGATATTGAGCGCCGACAATAATAAAAGTAAAAATCATAAAAATAGTAATTATCATTTTCATCAGCCTACCTCCAATATCTTTTAGTTATAAACAAAGTATATAGAAAATAAATTCTTCATGCAAAGGCACTTATAATCCATAGGAGAAAATAGGGAAGGCGAACGACCAACCAGGTAGTAGGGATTTAAAGAAATATAAAAGAAAAAAAGGTAATATTGTGGATTTGACCTTTCTATCAGCAAAAGGAGTATACTAAAAGAAACCCCTATTCATAGAAGAGTGATGGCAGAAATAAAAAAACCAACGACTTATATATGGCGACCTCTGCTGCTGCTGACTCTGGTGGCTGTCGGGATACTCCTGTACTTAACAGGGCTATTTGAACCGGAAAAGTTCCTACAATGGGCGGGAGCTTACACAAAATTCTGGTGGGTCGCAGTAGCGTTGATCTTGCTGCAGGCGTTGTTTTTCATGCTGGCACTTCCAGGCTCCTCCTTTTTATGGGTGGCAGCCCCCCTCTATCCACCGTTGCTTGCTACTGTGATTCTGGTAGCAGGCAGTACTCTGGGAGGTATGGTGGCCTATTTTTTTGCCCGTACAATGGCTACCCCATGGTTTGCCCCTATGGAAAATAACCGCTTCTTCCACCTGCTGGAAAAGAGGAGCGATTTCCTTACCCAGTGTATGCTGCGCACCTTTCCAGGCTTTCCACACTCCTTCATCAATTACAGTGCAGGTATACTGAAGCTGCCTCTCCTCCCCTTCCTTCTGGCTGCCGTAATAGGCCTTTCCATCAAGACCATGCTCTATACCATTACTATTCACCGGGCAATGAAAGTAACTAATCCTGCTGATCTAATCCGTATCGAGACGATGGTCCCCCTTCTCATGCTGACTCTCTTTTTTGCTCTGGCCCAGCTATTTCAACGCCATCTTTCCCGTACTGATAAAAAAGATCGAACCTGATATTTTTTTCCCGGAATAATATGGCGGGGAATAATCAGTCTTATTGAAGAGCTGGAAACAAAAGTCATGATGTTCGATAAAGAGTTTATTCTGGAAGGGAGAAGAGAGGAGAATAAGAAGCATCAGTTCTTTATCACCCTATTTTCCACAATGGAGGAACAAAAAAAGGAGAAAACAGGGACGGTCATCTCTGTTTTCTCCCTTGCTAATTCCTTAAGATCTTTCACTAAATACCTCCTTATTTCTTTTAGAGCCATTGTCCTACATCGTAAGGAGGTATTTTATAAAAACTTCGTAATACACATGCTTTGCAGAGTCGATTTCACCGGTGAAATCGGTAGTTCAGGAGTGAAAATGCGGGGACAACCCCCAGGTTAATGCTTTACCGTAATTTAGTAGGATGTAATGTTTCAATCATGCGGCGGATGGCGCTAGCTTATCCGCCCTACAGTGCTAATTTATGTTGGGTTACATTCTTCAACTCAATCTACCTAACTGTAATATTAAGGCTCTTCATTTTTCTCTTTAACTGTACAAACTTATTTCCATCAAAATAATAAGTCACAGAATTTGATTTTATTAATCTTTGATCCTTTCCGCCCGGGTGCATATATAATTTACCGAAAAAGGATACATAATAAGTTTCATTTTTATACTCAACTTTTTCGTTTCTTAAAGGTGAGGTTAAATCAGAAAATTGATCTTCCGGGTCAAGTGCAATATCAATATTCCCCAAATACCTTAACTTTTCTTTATGAAATTCATAGGTTTTCAAACCCCAACTATATTCTGTCCCTAATTCAGCTAAAATAAGAATTTTAGTTTCGCCGTAATAAAAAATAGGTCTTAAAATATAACTATCCCAGGCACCTTTCCCTATGTAGAGCGTATCAACTTTATCATTCTCCAATTTTAAGAGGAAAAACCTTCGCCCATTATCATTTTTATTTCCTTCGCCATGAGCCGATACAAGATAGGTATCATTTCTGCCTGGTATTTTACTGATTACAGGAATGTCGCTGTCACCATATTTTTTATATATGAATTCGGACAATTTAAGAGCTATCTCTAGAGAAACATTATTATCATCATAAAAAAATCTTTTAGAGTCAAATTCGTGAACGACTTCCCTTGGGACATATTTTTTTAATTCCCCGGCGTTGGCAGTATCCTGGAACAAAAGAAAAAGAACTAAGGGTAATATAATGAATATTTTTAAAGATTTATGCCCTTTAACTTTCATTCTCATTTTATTTTTGGACACCAAATACCTCTATTGGCAACAATGCCCATATTTGGGATTAGAACAAATATGGAACATTTAAGCCTTTATCAGCCTTAGGAACCTTCTAAAAAAATCTGCATTATTTTTATTTAAACAAATAATCCACAATTTCAGAAATGGACATATTCAGTGCTGAAGCCAATTTTAGGAGTGTTGATAATTTTGGATCATTTATTCTTTTCAGGCTCTCTATATTTTGGATATGCTTATAATCAATTTTAGCGATTTCAGCCAGTTCTTCCTGAGTTAAACCCAGCTTTGCCCGCTTTTCTTTTACCAGCGTTGCCAGCCGGTTACTGATTTCCTGTGCACTTTTCATGAGCGCATTATATGACCATGACTTACAACTTGACACCGAATAAATTAGGTGCTATTGTACACCAATTACATTCGGTGGTGGCCTATAATTAGTGAGGATTACAAACATGATAAAGGACTTTAAAAAACGGCTCGAACACTATGAAAAAGGGAAAGACAAATTCCTTTTACTGTCAGACTATGAAATCCTCGGAGAGGAGCTTGCCATCATCAAAGCCCTGGCGGAACAGTTGACCCTCTATAGCACCATACAAACCTGCAAGCCAAATCGCAATGAGAGAGAAAATCTTTTGATCCCTGTCGATACCTTGTGGGGTTTCGGGCAGGGGATGATCAGGCTTGTTGAAAAGCTTGAGGGTAAAATTCAGATTCTTGATGAGCGGTTTTTTCTGGAAGGGCGGGGGGAAAAGAACGGCCAGGTTCCAGATTAGGAGAAGTAAAGCATCCAGGCTCAAAAGATGTGGATTAATTAATAGCTGCCGCAATACCTTTTAAATCGTGTAGAGGTCTTGATCTTTTATTTTGCAGAATGTCATCGTTTATTTTAAGAATTACACTTTTAATCAAGTCGGCATTTGATTTCAGGTGAGTTAATGACT
>JAOUBX010000125.1 GCA_029860075.1 Deltaproteobacteria bacterium
TTCTTCCGGCCCTTTCCAATGATGTGACGGTTCCTTTGCCTGCCGACTACCGCAACATTCAGCTCATAGATCCTGAAAGCTGTGCGCTTCCCTTCCCGCTGCCCGGTGATTGCGGCACTGTCGCTACAGGGGGAATCGATTTTGCGCCTCTTGTGGTGAAGACCATTCCTGCCGGTGTTATGTTCGATACCCTTCTTGGCGATACGGTCAATACGAAGTACACGGTACAGGTCTCTGTCGATGGTTTAAGCCCTGTCGATTTTAACCTCTCTACGGAAGGGGTAAGGCCTGCCGGAGAATATTTACCGCCCTCTCTTCTCATCCGTCACATGGCTATTGTCAATAATGACGGTCAGCTTGTTAATAGCGCCCCTGCCGGAGAAATGCTGGGAGCCAACCTGACGGCCCAGGTTTTTCTCCTTAGCGATGAATACAGCATGGGTCCTGTTTACGGCTGTGTAAAATATGACAATTCGGGCAATTCCTACAATACCGATTGCCGTGATATTATTTCAAGCGGCAAGGTAAAGATTGAGCCTGTTACTAATGCCACGGTAAGCTTCAACCCTGTTCTGCCGGCCGGGGGAGACCAGGTGGTGGGAGCTACACTCAATGCGGGCAGCGGCAGATATGAGGCAAGCTATCAAACGGCTTCCCTTGCCGCTGTCAATACCATTGAAGCTTCAGGTGAGGCACTGGTTGACGTGCCTGTTGTTTATTACAACTCTGATGAGAATAAGGCTATTACCACCGCTTATGAAACGACGGCCGAATCGCTGCCTACACAAGCGGTGACCCTTAAATTGGGCCAGAAAGCCCTCTTTGATGAGGCAACGGGCAGTCCCGTCATTAAAGGTGCCGAGGAGAAGGCTGTTTATAGGGCTTATGGTGTAAAGCTGGGTAAGCTTGATCTTACCACGGAAGTTATCCTCCTTAACGAGGCGGGCTACAATGTCTGGGATGACCTCTTTAGCTATCGCATCGAACCGGTTGACTATGAAGCTGCCGCGGCGGCTATCGATATGTACGAAATCGATGAGACAGGAGAGCGCCGTCTTATGGGCGTCATCCAGAGCGGAACCTCCGGAGATGTTCAGACCGTTCTTACGAGTGGCGCTGCCCGTTTTGATACAAGCAAGACCTACGAAGCACAGGTAGTGCTCAACCGGGGCTCGGCTATCGAGATGAAGGGTGAACTGGTAGAGATCCGGGTTGTCGATGAAGATAGGTTTAGCGGAGCCGTTGATCTTGAAAGGGTGCATCACTTAAGCCGGTTCGATGTAGGAGCGGCCCTGGCGCTTCAAACAGACAGTTTCCAGATATTTGACTTCTCTCTGGCAAAGGATTCGAACGTTACTATCAGGCTGCTCGATGAAAAGATGGTGGAAAAAGATGTTCTTATCGATAAAACCCTCCTGCTTGCCGGTGATCACATGTTCTTAATTGATTTTGCATCAATCAATAAGGCGGGGTTCAGTCCCGGTTCAGCGCCACGCTTTAACGTTCTTCTTGAAATGAGCGCCGCCGATGGAAGTGAAGATAGCTGGAGAGTTCATCCGGGCAGAATGAGAGGACGAACTGACGGGAAGATGCTCGGTCAGACTATCGTTCATGACGTGCTTATCCAGGACGGATCACTTAACCTGTCAAGACAGGATATGGCTTTTGGCGGGCGTGGGCCTCAGCTTGCCTTTTCAAGAAGCTACAATAATCAGGGAAGTCCCGCAGCTTTCAATCCGCTCGGTAACGGCTGGAGCCACAGTCTTGATATGAAACTATGGCCCCTTTCCACGGCTACTCATGTGGGAGGCTTGCCGGGCTGGGTTGTCGGCCTGAAAGGAAAATACTTTGAAGAAAGTGATATTCCTGTTGAGATTGTCAGTCTGAATATGGTGTCTGTCAACGGTACGGTTTTCCAGAAGAATGCCCTTGGCGGGTGGTATGCCGAACGGGGAAGGCACGGCAGCCTGACGGAAGAGACAAATACCTTTGTTTACAGGGCGAAAGACGGAACGAAATATCGCTACCCCGCTACCGCCTGGAGAAAACCTTCGCAGGTGGAAAGCATTGAAGACCGTAACGGCAATATGATGATTTTCAGCTATGACGCCATGGGCAGGCTGGAGCGTGTTGCCGACGCCGTAGGCAGGACTTTATTACTTGAATATGGCTATTTCAGGGGCATGGGCTTCATTGAAAACAGCCGCCTCTTCAGTGTCACCGGACCTGACGGTGTGAAAGTGGCCTTTACTTACGACAGCGAGGGAAATCTCGTCAAGGCCGCCAGGGGTGAGCGTATGGAGACATACGAATACAGGCGCGAACCTGCCATTGCCGGTGCTGAATTTAACCTTGTCAAGTCGACCGACACCAACGGTTACAGTTATGAATATGACTATTACGGCGCCAATGAAGTCGATTCCAACCTGAGGACTTTCACCAAATACCTTAAATCACAGGACGTGGTCAAGGCCGTCCGTTATCCCGACAGCAACGCCGCCTTCTTCCTTTATGATGTAGCCGGTGGAAACAAACGTGTCGTTACCGATCTTGCCGGTAAAGATACAGTCTATACGCTCAATTTCTACGGCAATCCCCTCACCATCGAAGAGCCCCTTGGCAGAACAACGCACATGACCTGGTCTATCGATGAAGGCAAGCCCGATAATGTGATGACTTCCCGAACAGATCCGCTGGGGAAGGTGACCCTCTATGAATACGACGGCAAGGGGAACATAAGCAAAGAGACGGACCCCTACAGTAACAGTATTGTCACCAGCTGGAACCAGGAGTTCAGTCTGCCTGAAAGTCGAACCGACAGGAACGGCGTAGCTGAAAGCTGGACTTATAATACCAGGGGGAACCTGACAAATTACACTGACGGTGACGGAAACAGCGTTAGCTACAGCTACTTTGCCACGGGGGAAAGAAGAAGCATGACCGATGGCCGCAGTAATACAACGAACTATACTTACGACGCCAACGGTAATCCCAACACCGTTACCGGCCCCGAAGGGAGTGTCACCGACTATGACCACGACATCCGCGGCAGGCGCATTGCCCTTACCGATCCGCGGGGTAACAGGACGGAATATACCTATGACGCCCTCGATCAGCCCGATCAGGTTATTTATCCCAATATTACTGACTACAGCCTCCCTGCCGGTTCGACGAATATCGTTGATTACAATTATGATGCAGTGGGCAATCTTTTGAGCGAGACCAACCGCAATGGGCTCACGCTTAATTACAGCTATACGGCACGCAATCAGGTGGCAAGTATTTCGAGAAGCAGCTCTGGGACAAGGTCTTTTGTTTATGACGCCAACGGGAATCTCACCAGTGAGACGGACTGGGGCGGGATAGCTACGGCCCATACCTACGATGCTCTTAACAGGCGTATTACCACAACGAACCGTTTGGCTCACACCATGAGCATGACCTATGACCTGACGGACAATCTCAAGTCGCTCACCGATTATGAAGGCAGAGTGACAACTTATAATTACGATGATCTTGGCCGTCTCACCGAAACAATCCAGCCTGCCCTGGCCAGTCAGGCGGCGGGCACAATTATTAACACCTATTACAACGAGGCCGACGCCGAAAAGAACCTCAAGTCCATTACCGATCAGGAGGGGAATGTTATTCAATTCGCCTACAATGGCCGCTATCTTAAGACCAGCCAGACCAATGCGCTCGGTGACGTGAGCAGCTTTGCCTATGACGCAGCCGGTAATCTTATCAGCCAGACTGATGAGGAAGGCAAGGTAACAAGTTTTGAATACGACAAACAGAACCGCCGTACAAAGGTCATTCAGCCCGGTGGAATTGAGACAGGCTATGCTTATGATAAATCAGGCAATATGACAAGCCTTACCGATCCGCTGGGAAGAGTGACTTCTACGGCCTATGATGCCTGGAACCGGCCATGGCAGGTGACTGACGCTGATGGTTATGTGAGCGCCACATGGTATGACGGTGAAGGGAAGGAAGTTCGTGTTATCGACGGCAACGGTAATGTAAAACGCTTTGTACGCAATTCTCTTGGTCTTGTGGAGAAGGCCATCGATGCCGAGCTTAAGAGCACGCTCTATACCTACGATCTCAACAGTAATGTAACGACCGTCACCGATGCAAGAGGGACGGTAACAGCTACTACTTATGATGCTGAAGACAGGCCGACCAGTGTCGTCGAAGCCGATGGAACAGCGGTTGCCCGGACCAAAACCGTCCTTTATGACAAGATGGGGAATGCCGTCGAAACGACTGACTATAAGGGAAATATCACTAAAACAGCTTATAACGCCCTCAACCTGCCTGAGACAGTAACAGACGCCAATAACAATGCAACGACAACAGAATACGACAGGCGGGGCAAGGTGGTGAGTGTTACCGACCGTCGTAATAATAAAACAACATTTGAATATGACGCTCTCGGTCGTGAGGTGAAGGTGACCGACGCCCTCGGTCAGTTCACGCAAAAGACCTATGACAAGGTGGGTAATGTCAAGTCCTTAACCGACAAGCGGGGCATTATCACTGAAAATACTTATGATGACCTTTATCGACTGATAAATACCAAGCGGGCGGGAATCACTCTCGTTACTAATGAATATGACAACGCGGGTAATGTGACGGCAACGACCGATGCCGAAGGAAACCGGACAGGATATGACTACAACGGGCGTAATCTGCTTATTGCCAGCATTTATGCAGATACAACGACAGAGAGCAGGACTTATGACGGTGTGGGGAATGTGCTCACCGTTACCGACGAGGAAGGGAAGGTAACCACCTATACCTATGATAAAGAGAACAGGGAGACTTCTGTTACTTTTGCTGGGGAGACGACAAGCAAGGAATATGATGCTGTCGGTAATCTTACGTTAATCACCAAACCTCTCGGCAATACCAAAGCTATGGTCTACGACGTGCTCAACCGGATGACGGAAGTGAGCGAAGGCGGTCTTGTTACCAAATACGCCTACGATAAGAACAGCAACGTAACGTTCCAAATGGATGCGCTGGGCCGTCGCATTAAGTATGAATACGATGCGCTCAACCGGAAGGTGAAGCATATCCAGCCGGGAAATATTACCACCACCTATGGCTACGATGCCGAAGGGAACATGACGGCTATGACTGATGCCAAGGGGCAAAGCTTCAGTTATGTTTACGATAAGATCAATCGCCAAACAGAGGCTAGCTATCCCGATATCGCCACACCTTACATGACGCCGCTTAAAACGGTGACGGCTTATGATGCTAACAATAATGTGATCACTGTTACCGAGAGCAAGCGGGATGTTGACGGAAATACCGTTACAGACCTGACGGAGAATGTTTACGATGACTTTGACCGATTGACAAGCAGCACGCAAAGGGGTGTTGCAATCAACTACGCCTATGATAATAACGGTAATAGAACCAGTGTTTCTACTGCCACCGGAACAACGGCGTACACATACGACAGCCGAAACAGGATTGAAACGGCTACCGCTGATACATTGGTAACAAGCTATGGTTACTATGTCGATGGGAAGAAGGACACCGTTACCTATCCCAACGGAACGGATGTGAAATACACTTATCATCCGACAAACCGGGTGGCGAGTATTGTTAATAAGGTGACAGCTGATAGTTCGGTAATTTCCAGCTATGCCTATGAATATGACAGTAACGGTAATAGAACTTCACAGGTTGAAGTTCAAAACGGGGTAACGGAAACGACAAGCTACAGCTATGATGATCTCGACAGGATGGCGGACTACACCGTAACCGATGGAACAGACACGACGCTGACGACTTACACCTTTGAGGCTTACAACAGGAAAACTGAGGATATCAGCACTAATGGAACTGCAACTGCTTCGAAGACATATACTTACGATGCTTTGGATAGGCTCGCCAGAGTGGTTGATAGTGTTAAAGGTAAGACAATTAGTTACAGTTACGATCTTAATGGCAACATGATTTCAAGAATAGACAGTCTCGATTCTGCTGCAAAGATGCAGTTTGAATATGACGCGCTGAACAGACTCGTCAAAACAATGCAGGTTTCGGTTGTTAAAGGACTCTATGATTACAATGCCGGAGGCTTAAGAGTACGCCACAGACTAAGCGAAAGAGGTGACGTTGATTACTTCTATGACGGTAATTCCGTCATAGAAGAGAGAAATGCTGTAGATAGTTCACTGCTTGCTCACTACCGCTATGCTGACAGACTCCTGTCTCTCAATACTGGCGCAGCAACGCAGTACTACCACCACGATGCTTTAGGCAGCACAGTTAACCTTACTGACAGTGTGGGTGCGGTTCAGGTCAGTTATAGCCTCGACCCTTGGGGAACGATCAGGAACCAGACCGGAAGCAGCATAAACCGCCAGATATTTACCGGGCAGGAGCTTGACGAGAAAACGGGGCTCATTTACTTCGGTGCCAGGTATTACGATTCTGAGACGGCCAGGTTTATTTCACAGGATACGTACCTTGGTGAGTATGGAACACCGCCTAGTTTGCACCGGTATTTGTTTGCTTATTCTAATCCTACTGTTTATATCGATTTGTTAGGGTATGCATCTGAATTACCTCCTGTAAGTGAGTATAATTATACGGGGTATACACCGGAAGGATATATATATAGCCAATATCAAGAAGCATCTCGCGGATACATGAACCCTGAAAATGCATTGCTGGATCGGGGGGTATATTTCTTACTTACGGTTGCAACGATGCCGGTGGCATTAGTAGAAGAGCATGTTGGCAGACCCCTGTTAAATGCACCAAACACAACTTATAATAGTGCAGTTCAAGCTGGTGAGCGTAGTGCAAGAATGGGCCTTAGAATAGAGGAGGAGGAATATCTGCTTGCAGTTGAAGAAGGGTTGCATGTAGTCAAACATTCAGCCGAAGGATTTGATGCAGCAGCGGCACTTTTTGTGCCCGCTGCTGAAATTGCAAGAGCAAAGAGTTTAAAACCGAAAAATTCAGGTCCAGAAATAACTGCTGAACCTCGAAATTCTACAAATAAAACTGAATCATTTGTTAGAAAAGAAATTGAGCAGGTGGAGAATACTGTTGAGAACGTTGCAACAAAAAAATCAGATATACCAGTTAAATATGATCCTGAATTTGCAGCACAACAGATATTAAACCATAAGCCAGTTACACCAGCTGGTAGGCAAATAACTCCCCATGCAGCCGGTAGGATGGTGAATCCACCTAAAGGTAGGAATCCTATATCAGCAACAGAAGTTGACTATATTGTTGATTCAGCGGATAAAATAAAGAAAATTACAGATCATCCTGAAGGTCCAACTATTACTTTACAAAACACTAAAATGCAAGGTAAACCTCAAGTAGTGGTTGATGCAGAGACAGGTAGAAGAATTGTTACAACCATAAATCCAAAGAGGAAAAGGTAATCATGACTGTAAATAAGCTAAAAGATTTATTAGAAGTTTTTATTGAGGGTAAAGATCGATCTGTTAAATGGGCAAATTCTGTAGAAAGTGTTATCGATAAAATCAATAAAGAAAATGAAACAGACTTTGAAGAGTTACAGGACTATTTAGCTTCATATCAACCAGGGGGTGGGGAATTTTTATACAATGAAAAAGAAATGGAAGTAATTTGTCTCAAAGTACTGAAGAAATTAGCAAAATAAATAAGGTGTCCTATTTCACCACCTTCTGGACACTAAAAAAGACCGCGGCAAAGCTACCGCATAGTTCTTTGACAATTGAATAGATGACAAAAATAACACCCCTGCCATGTTTGTATACATGGCGGGGGTTATTCGTATTCATTTAAGACGGTAAGGGGAATATCAGCAAAGAGACGGACCCCTACAGCAACAGCATTATCACCACATGGAACCAGGAGTTCAGCCTGCCTGAAAGCCGCACCGACAGGAACGGCAATAGCGAAAGCTGGATTTATAATGCCAAGGGGAACCTGACGGGCTATACCGACGGCGACGGTCACAACGTAAGCTACAGCTATAATTCCACAGGCGAAAGAAGAACCATGACGGACGCCCGCAATAATACAACGGACTACACTTACGACGCCTACGGCAATCCCGATACCATAACCGGCCCTGAAGGTAGTGTCACAGACTATGACCACGACATCCGCGGCAGGCGCATTGCCCTTACCGATCCGCGGGGTAACAGGACTGAATATACCTATGACGCCCTCGATCAGCCCGATCAAGTGATTTATCCCACCATTAGTGATTACTCTCTTCCTACCGGATCGACGAATATTGTCGATTACAATTATGACAACCTGGGGAATCTTTTGAGTGAAACCAACCGCAATGGCCTTACGCTTAATTACAGCTATACGGCACGCAATCAGGTGGCAAGCATTTCGAGAAGCAGCTCTGGGACAAGGTCTTTTGTTTATGACGCCAACGGTAATCTCACAAGCGAGACGGACTGGAAAAACGTCACCACGGCCCATACTTACGATGCGCTTAACAGGCGTATTACCACAATGAACCGCCTGAGCCATATTATGAGCATGACCTATGATTTGGCGGACAATCTCAAGGCCCTCACCGATTATGAAGGCAGAGTGACAACTTATAATTACGATAATCTGGGAAGACTTGTTGAAACAATCCAGCCTGCCCTGGCCAGTCAGGCGGCGGGTACAATCATTAATACCTATTACAACGAGGCCGACGCCGAGAAGAACCTCAAGTCTCTTACCGACCAGGAGGGGAATGTTACCCAATTCGCCTACAATGGCCGCTATCTCAAGACCAGCCAGACCAATGCCCTGAACGATACAAGCAGCTTTGCCTATGACGCAGCCGGTAATCTTATCAGCCAAACTGATGAGGAAGGCAAGGTGACTACCTTTGAATACGACAAACAGAATCGCCGTACAAAGGTCATTCAACCCGGTGGAATTGAGACAGGCTATGCTTATGATAAA
>JAOUBX010000126.1 GCA_029860075.1 Deltaproteobacteria bacterium
CTGTTTTTCCGGTTGAAGGATGAAGGTCCACCTAAAATTTCGCCGCCTCCTCGCAATTCATCCATCAGGTTGCGCATGGACAGGCGATCATGAATCGTCTCTTCCGTATAGAGTTCCCCACGGGGATTAAGGGCAAAGGCCCCTTTTTTTATGACCGATGCCGCCAGGGGAATATCCGCCGTAATAACGAGATCACCTTCCTTGACATGTCCGGCGATTTCATCATCTGCCGCGTCAAAAGCGGCAGTCACCTGGATGGTCTTGATATAGGGTGAAGGTGGCGCCGGCATCGGTTGATTTGCAACGAGCGTAATAGTGATCTTCAGGCGCCTGGCGGCACGAAATAAAATCTCTTTGATAACCCTGGGACAGGCGTCGGCGTCAACCCATATTTGCATATTATAAATTGTCAATTGCTAAGGGTTAATAATAAAAAGGACCCTTTAAAAAGGCTTTAGACGATTTGTAACTTGTAAGTTGCAACTGATTCATCAAAGTGGAAGCGGCTCCATAGCAGAGTATTCATTGATAGGACCGACATGTTTAAAGCACTGCCCCGCCTCTTTATATTCCTTCTTCAGATAAACAAGCCACTGCTTTACACGCATGGCGATAAAGCGGTCATCCTTTGTTTCTTTTCTCGCTTCCGCCATTCCCGTCAGTAAGGTATGCACCTCCGTCCAGGCCAGCTTTCGGGGCCTCTCTCCCGCCAGACAAGTCTTTATCTCCCGGGCCAGTCCCGGAGAAGAGACGGCGCCCCGCCCTATCATGACGTCTTTGCAGCCGCTTATATCAATGCACCTCATGTAATCGTCCACACTGTTTATGTCGCCATTGGCAACAATAGGTATGTGACTCATTTCCTTTATCCTTGCAAGCCATTCCCACCTTGCAGGCGCATTAAAGCCATCGGCCTTTGTGCGGGCATGGACAGTGATGAAATCAGCGCCTGCCTCCTCTATGGCAGTGACGTTTTCAAACAGCAGGCTTGTATCGTCATAACCGAGCCTTATCTTGGCGGAGAGGCCTGTACCTTGAGGCACAACGGTCCTGACGGCTTTCATAATGTCATAAATTCTGCCGGGTTCCTTCAGCAGAACGGCCCCGGCGCCTCGGCGGTTAGCCAGTTTTGAGGGACAGCCGAAATTTATATCGAGCCCTGGAGCGCCCAGCTTAACGGCGCGCGCCGCATTGGCCGCCATGGCCCCGGGCACGCCGCCCAGCAACTGCAGCACGACAGGCGTTCCAGAAGAAGTGCGCCAGCCTTTATCCAGTTCAGGGCAGATGCGTCTGAAGTTTTTCAGCGGCTCTGTTCTGGTCGTAACACGCAAAAACTCGGTCATACAGAGATCAAAGCCCCCTGCCTCAGTGAGAATGTTACGCATGCAAGCGTCAAGAAGCCCCTCCATTGGGGCCAGTATAATTTTCATGGCCGCTATTTTATCAGATTAAAGGGGGAATGTCTTATTTTTTGCAGATCTAATCTTTGTTCGTCAATAACAAGCATGATGCCTTTTCACTAGCGATAAACGGCGTCATGGCTCCCTATGTGGAGGAGAATAATCTCCTCTTCAACGATTTTGATGGTAAGCGTAATGCGAAAGCTATAGGTAAGTCTGACGGCCTGGATCCCTTTTAATCTGCCGGAAAGGGCATGGAGTTTGAGGTGTGGGCTAGCCGGATCGGTTTCAAGGTCACGGAGTGTGTCGGCAAATTTTACTTTCACTTCGGGGTGTTTCCTCATGAATTTTTTAGCCGATCGGGTAAAGTGTTCCGTCCATACAAGGCTATACATTATTTATGGAGCCCAAGTTCCTTAATCAGGTCTTGAGCGCTCCCCTTCTTTATCCTCCCCGCCTTGTAGTCCTCAAGGGACTCCCTTACGCCTGCTACATAAGCGTTGTCTTCGGCCTTCACAAGCTCCTGGTAGCGCTCTTCTGAAAGGACGACATACATGGGCTCGTTATTCTTGATAACATGAACAGGGCCCTTACCCAGTTTTTCATCAACAGCCGAAATGCCCCGTCTCTTGATCTCCTGCGCTGCAATGGTATTCATTACAATACCTCCATAAGTATCTATTTTAGTACTGGTTTAAGTATAGCTCTGCCGGTTTGCTGTTACAAGTTTTTTTTAACGCTATGTATAGAAAGATCATGAACTTAGAGCCTTCCCTAAAAAGTCAACTTTCGGGCAGTGTCTTCTCAAATAAACGCAGCATATTTCCGCCAAGAATGGCCCTTATCTCCTCTTCCGTGAAATGAGCTTGAATCATGGCCTCCGTGAGAAGCACCAGACCGGCGGCGTCTACCACCGCCGTAGAACCGTCAAAGTCCGACCCGAGGGCAACATGTTCAACGCCGACCAAGAGGGCAAGATAGCGCATGGCCTTGACCGTATCTTGGAGCTTCTTTCCGCATACGGCATGTTTAAAGAGGCCGATTCCAATTACCCCTCCCCTCGCGGCGATTCCCTTCAAGTGATGATCTGAAAGGTTCCGCACCGTATCACAGGTGCCGCGGACACCGGTATGAGAGACAATAAGCGGACTACCCCCTATGCCTAGAATCTCGTCGATAGCCTGCGGTGAGGCATGGGCCAGGTCGATAATCATTCCCAACTCTTCAGCACGACTCACCACCTCCCTTCCAGGGGGCGTCAAGCCGCCTTTTTTCTTTCCATGGGCAGAGCCGGTAAGCTCGTTATCAATAAAATGGGCAAGACCGAGAATACGAAAGCCCGCCTCAAAAAGTCGATCCAGGTTTTCCGGTTTTCCCTCCAGCGCATGAGCGCCCTCGAGGGCAAGCATGGCGCCCACCACGCTTTGCCCCTGGCTGCGTCTTAATATCAGGTTTTCCAGTTTATCCCTGCCGGTAATCAGTTCCAGTTCACCATTAGAGGCCCTGACGCTATTGTGCAGTTTTTCGGCCTGATACAGGGCGCGCGCCATGCGGCTTGAATGGGTCTCTTTGGGCCAGTCATGAGACTTTGTGAGGGTCTTTATGGCATCGGGGCTTTCACTGTTGCCATCGAGTTTAATGAAGAGAGGAAATTGGGTGACCACAGAAAAAACCTGAAGTCCCACCTGCCCTTCTTTGAGCCGGGGCAGATCGACATGTCCATGTGACGACCGGACAAGGATATCCCGCTTCCACAGGAGCGTATCGGCATGAAGATCGACAATAAAGAGATTTCGGTGCAAGGCTTGGGCAGCGGGACCGGCACGGTAGGGAGGCTTGATTCTGACACGGTTAATGAGCCGGTCTGCCATGGAAGCGCAACCGCTTACGGCAAAGAGCATCAAAGTGAGCGTTAAATAACTTATATAAGGTTTCAAGGGGAACTCCTTTTTATAAGTCTTTGTATTGATCTGACAGTTTCAGGGCGGGGGGTGGTAAAAGCTTTACCCCATAAAAAAAGCAATTGAAGGGCAGTTTATTATTCAACCACCCCTGGCCCCTACCCTCAAGGGGCATAAATCCGTTATCAAGGCGGGGGATTTTTGGCGCTCTTGCTCCCCTCCTATATTAGGAGGGGTCGGGGGTGGTATGATCTTCACGTATCGCTGCATCCTATCCAAAAAACTCCCCTCCTGTTTCAGGAGCACCCATCCGAGCATAAAGGGCCGGGGGTGGTAAAAGCTTATATATTTCCCGTGCCTTAGCGTATTTCTGAAATCAATCATCAGGAAAATAATCGCCGTTAAGAGCAAAAAAGAGCCCATTTTCAGGGATTTATTATTTGATTTCAATGGGTTGACTTGGTCCGATCCCACCCGCAATTTCTTCCCCAATTATTCCTGGGTTAATCTTTCTATATTGAAGTGCAAGTCTTTTAATTCATAGCTGTCTACCTTTATCTCTTCTTGCCATTCTAATAATTCAGAATTTATTTTTATGATATATTTCCCATTTTCCAGGTAATCATGAAATTTAAATAAGCCCTTCTGAGTTGTTCTCGTTTCCAAAATCGTTTTATTATCTTTTTGCAACAGCAGTTTTGTATGCCCTAAAGGGGTATATTCATTGACAGTGATATACCCTTCAAGAAGCGTCCTGACTTTTTTGCGCTCAACATACACGGGGAATGGCCCCACCCTGCCCTGCCCTTCATAATGTTCGCCACTCAGATAATTTAATTTAGATTTCTTTTCAGTGTCCGGGCCTACGGCACAGGAAATGGTGGAGAGAGTTATAAGAACAAATATTAAAAGGTAAATGCGCATGGAATAAGCTCCTTTTTTTAACTAGTTAGCTTGACACGATCCCTCTGTTTTAAACTCCCCTCCTGTTTCAGGAGCACCCATCCGAGCATAAAGGGCGGGGGGTGGTAAAGGCTTCACCCTATAAAAAACAAAGGAAGGGAAATGGATTATTCAACCACCCCTGGCCCCTACCCTCAAGGGGCATAAATCCGTTATCAAGGAGGGGAACTTTAACTCCCCTCCTGTTTCAGGAGCACCCATCCGAGCATAAAGGGTCGGGGGTTGTAAAAAAATTACATGCCTTTCTCGGCCTTTCTGCAAATCTTCTCACAAGGCACCCCGTCACGATCGCCATCGAGAGAAGTAACGCCACAGGTATTCAAATAGAACATGGCTTCCTCGCAACTCCCCATTTGCCAGCATCGGCGTTTCTGGCCGCAATTAAAATCAGTTGTATTGCCGGATGATTTTTTTTCACGTTTACGTTTTCGCCATTCCCAGGGCGGTACCTGGTCAGGGAAGGACCAAATCCCTTTTTTTAGTCTTTTGGCTTCTTCCATTATGGTGAGAAGTTCGGCATCATCGCTATATTCATTGGTATACCAGGCGAATCCATATTCAAGCATAAATTTATTAATATCAAGTTCGTCCAGGTAAATTCGAACAAGCGGTACATAATTCTCATCTATGCCGTGCTCAACCACCCAAACCACTCTTCCGGCAATCAAGCTGTCAAGAAATTCCTTGGCCTTTGAACCGGAAGGTTGATCCATCTCCGGAGCATCGATATTGGCAAGTCTGACTCTTGAAGTTTGGCCCTGGAAAAGTATTTCCACCGTGTCACCGTCTGTATATTTCTTATTTTTGGATACAAAAGGAAGAGAAACGACCAGGCCCTCATATCCGGTGGCAAAAGCCGTAGAAGAGAAGAGAAAAAAAGAAAAAAGTGTTAATAAATATACCTGTTTAAACTTCATAATTCTCCTCCAGTTTTAAAATATAAAATAAGTATCTAAAGAGTGGCTGATTATTCAACCACCCCTTAATCCCCTACCCTCAAGGGGCATAAATCCGTTATCAAGGCGGGGAACCTTTAAACTCCCCTCCTGTTTTAGGAGCACCCATCCGAGCATAAAGGCTCGGGGGTGGTAAAAATCTAATATTTGACAGATTAACTCCTGAACCACCGGGTAATTTCTTCAATGGAAATATTTTCAGACGCAACCTTTAGAGTAAAGCTGTGCAATTCGTCGTTAGAAGTCTCCAGTTTATAGCCCTTTCGCAGAAGAAAAAGGGAAGAGGCCGTAATAGCCGTTCGCTTGTTGCCGTCAACAAAAGGGTGATTCTTTATCATACCGTGCATAAGTGCAGCGGCTTTTGTGAATATATCACCGTACAGGTCGCTGCCGTCAAAGGTCGCATCAGGCCTTGCGAGAGCAGAGAGGAGAAGTTTAAGATCCCGGACGCCATGTCTCCCCCCCGTCTCTTCAATGAGGCGATAATGGATGAAAAGGACCTGTTCAGGAGTGAGTGAGCACATTACTCGGCAAGTTTTTTAAGTGCAGGGCGGTACTCTTCGATAAAATCATTTACCTGACAGGCAAACTCTTTATCGATACCCTTATAGGAAGACTCCTTCACCCTGGGTACAATAATTATCCTTTGCCCTTCATTGTCCAGTTCAACATCCACTTCCGCTCCGATACTCAGATGAAGCTTTTCCAGCATCTCCTTAGGGATGGAAACCCCCTGGCTGTTTCCTATATGACATATCTTTCGCTGCATAGAAGACCTCCTGCTATAGTTATTACGATGTTATAACACAAGAAGCCATTTGTCAAATCAGGCGATGATTTTCTTTTTCAACCACCCCTAACCCCTCCTTATCAAGGCGGGGAACATTTTTTAAACTCCCCTCCTATTTTAGGAGCACCCATCCGAGCATAAAGGGCCGGGGGTGGTAAAATCTCCACCTCATAAAAACCATTTGAAGAGCAGTTGATTATTCAACCACCCCTAGCCCCTCCTTATCAAGGCGGGGAATATTTTTTAAACTCCCCTCCTATTTTAGGAGCACCCATCCGAGCACAAAGGGTTGGGGGTGGTAAAATCACCACCAACAGGCAATATAGCAGGCCTTCTTATTTCCTCAAGAATTCTCTCACAGACAGAATCAAGATTATCATAAATATCACTATTCATAAACCTTAATACCCGAATATTTAACCCATTAAGATATCCCGTTCTTTCATTATCATATTCAATCGCTTCATCTGTAAAATGAGAATCACCGTCCAACTCGATAGCGAGCCGCTCTGCCGGACAATAGAAATCCAGGATATATGCACCTACACTATGTTGTCGCCGAAATTTATGACCTTCAAGGGCACTTCTCTGTAAACACGCCCATAATTTCTTTTCAGCAGATGTTGCGCCATTGCGAAGATCCTTTCTTCGCTGCTTAAGGATTGAACGATTGTGGATTGGATTATCTTTAGTCATAAATTTCATTTATTGTTCAACCACCCCTTAATCCCCTACCCTCAAGGGGCATAAATCCGTTATCAAGGCGGGGAACATTTTTTAAACTCCCCTCCTATTTTAGGAGCACCCATCCGAGCATAAAGGGCTGGGGGTGGTAACCCCCCCCATTATCCACCTAAAGCAAGACGAAAACCGGTAATGCCGCCGCATTCATCAGGTTTCCAGCTGCTATGATAGGCAGAGCGCACGCGGTGAGCGCGGGTGATCCAGCTGCCGCCGCGTATGACACGGGCCTCACCGGTTTGAGCGCCCTGAGGGTCGATTTGCTTTTCCCTGGAGTATTCACCAACCCTGTCGCTGCAAAGCTCCCATACATTGCCGTGCATTTGATAGAGTCCCCAATCATTGGAAGGTAATGCTTTGACGTCAACCGTTTCTTCACGATACAAACCTTCCGCACCAGTTCCATAGGGATAATTTCCATTATAATTCACCTGCTCAGTAGTGATATAAGCACCAAAGCTAAAAGGTGTCAAGGTCCCTGCACGGCATGCATATTCCCACTCTGCCTCTGTGGGCAGCCTGAAGCCCGGATCATCCTTTGATTCATTAAGTCTTTCTATGAAACGCTGTACATCACGGCAGGTGACATTTTCCACAGGGCGTTCCATGCCTTTAAAGTCACTTGGATTATCTCCCATAAGGGCCTTCCACAAGGCTTGTGTCACAGGTGTATCGGCCAGCCAATAACCGGAGCTGAGAACCACTTCATGCTGTATTTCATCACTATCCCTGCCCTTCTCACTCTCAGGTGATCCCATCAAAAACCGCCCCGGTGGAATCCAGCGAAAACCCTGGCACACATTGTCGACTGTGAGGCTTACCCAGAGCCCTACGCCCTCTTCACCCCCGTCGCTCGCCCATGTTGGTGGGAATGGTTCTGCTAATTGATTCATGGTTAAGTCCTTACTCCCCTCCTATTTTAGGAGCACCCATCCGAGCATAAAGGGTTGGGGGTGGTAAAAAGCTCCCACCCATAAAAAAACATTTGAAGAGTTGCCGATTATACAACCACCCCTACCCTCAGGGGGCACTTGTACCCTTTAGGGTGTAAATCCGTTATCAAGGCGGGGAATCTTTTAAACTCCCCTCCTATTTTCTAGCAGTAATTCTCATCCCTCTTAAACATATATCTCTCAGGGTCAGATAAAGGTGAAAATCCAAATTTCTCATACAAACCATGAGCGTCAGCGGTTGCTAAAAACCAGAATCTTACCTGTAAGTCGGGGTGTTCAACGATATGTTTCACTAACTGCTTGCCCAAGCCCTTACCTCGATACTCCTCAAAAATAAAGAGGTCCATTAAATATGCAAAGACAACATGATCAGTAAGCACTCTGGCAAAACCTAACATCTTGTCTTCCGCATCATACAAGCCAAAACAAATAGAATTATCAATAGACTTTTTAACATTTTCTAAAGTCCGACCTTTAGCCCAATAGGATTTATGACATAAATAATTGTGGATTTCTTCTACATTTAACTTTGATTTTTCCGTTGATATTGAATATTTCATACAAGTACCTTATTTGGGATTTGAATCTTAGCCGGATAGGTTTACATAGTTTGCAACGTTAAACTAAACTTTCCCCTTTTTACTGTATGTAATTTCTTTTCGCTTTTGCCATTATTTCTTAAAACCCCCATTTTAACCCTCAAATGGGCCTTCTAAGCCTTTATTTGGACCTTTTTTTGAGCCTTTAATCATTAATTTCAGCTACTTAACTTTTAGAGTAGAAGGCAGCGAACCTGCCGATAATAAGACATGGTTCACAGCCTCCCCTCATCAAACCGTACTAGCGGTTCTCCCGCATACGGCTTTCCGATGTTCTTCTTTCTTAAGCATGCACACCT
>JAOUBX010000127.1 GCA_029860075.1 Deltaproteobacteria bacterium
AAAAGAAGTAAAAAACCGCGGCTGGAAAGGCCTGGTCAGACTCTCATCTACTAGCTGCATGGGAGTTTGTGACGATGGACCTAATGTGATGCTTCACCCTCAGAATGTCTGGTTTTCGAGGGTAACTTTGGGGGATGTGGATGTTATTCTGGAGAGGGTGAAGAAGGAGATCAGGTAAAGCTGAATCAATCATCTCTTTACCCGGCAATTAATGGTATTGTAATTTACCCCTCCTAACCTCCCCTTTGTAAGGGGAGGAACAAATATATCCCCTCCTTGCCAAGGAGGGACAAAGGGGAGGTCAAAATCCGGTGTGACAATTCAGTAAGGAAGCAGGTATTAATGCAACCTGATTAATTGCCGGTTTAATAAAATGAAATGCAAAAAATGCGGAACCAGATATCATTTGGACTGGGGCCAGCCTGGACCGGGAGGTTCAAGTTCACCGGGTTATTTTTTCTGGTTTTCTATAATACTAATGTTCGTAACCTTGTATCTGTACTGGCACGAAATATCGCCATGGTATTGGGTTACCCTGGGAATAAGTATTTTCGTTTTTATTCAGGTGCCTATTGCCTACTCTGATTGTACAAATGAGGATTATTCCGGCAAGGAATGTCCTAAATGTAAGACTGAAAACAAGGCATTCTGGTGGTCGATGTAAATAGTTTCTACCGTACTAAATCAATCATCACTTCCACCCCATCGATGCGTCCATTTCAGACCATAAGCAGACGCACCCTCCCTCGGTGGAATATATGTAAATCCAAGTCCCCAGGGCTTGTAAGTGAATTCCAGTCCAAGGGCAGCTAAACCGGCATCCTTAGGCAAAAAACCGCCACTTGACAACTTAGACTCGGCCCGATTATTTACTTCTCCGGTAGTGGGATTGTAATCCACAATTTCACCCTTGCCCGGATCAAGCGGTTCGGCTCGCATAAAGAACAATACAGTTCGGAACTTACTTAAATTAAAGGAGGGGGCAAATCCCCAATGAAGTACCGCACTATGAACCTCCCCGGTAACCTTAAGGCCCAGCTGCCTGTTTTCGGCGCGAGCCTTAACCGACATATAGCCTGTACCAAAATATATAGGGAGGCGGAATTTGTCACCCGTCCGGTAGTCCCAGATCAATGACACAAGACCGGCGTAGGCTTCGCCGCTACCGTCGCCCATCACTGTTTTATCATAGGGAAGCTTGGGAGAGTTGAAGGGTGTGTGCCGGTGGGGCGAACCGTAATTGTTGAGGCTATGTGGACCCGAAAGTTTACAGTAAGCACCTGTGAAACCGATCCCCCAGTGCTCGCTCAATCCGTATGTAATAGCGCCTGTGAAAGCCCACCCGTCTTGCTTAACTACGCGTTGTTTTTGGAGGGCTTTCAGGTCAACGTCAAGAAAGGTTAAGGCTATCTTGCGCTGACGCTCGCCTTTGTGGATGGGGTAGGGAACAACACCACGGCTGAGAGCCTGGTTTAAACCCTCGGCTGTAGTACTATGAGGTTCTCCTACCGCTAGCGCAAGTGGCGCCGAGTAGAAAATAACTGCGCAGAACGTCAGGATCTGTATAATAGTGTCGGTCCTTTGCACCATTGGATTTTGTTGTGGCAATTTCATAGTTTCTACCGTACTATCAGCGCCCACAAATTGTCAGGCCATTCTATCTGTTAGAAAATTCTTTTAGGGACTTTTCCAGGGCATCATTGAGTAATTTATAGGCATTTGAAAAGCCTTTTTTCATATTCTCCCATGCATCACCAGTACTGCTTTTCAAACTGCCATACCATTCAGCTACCTTCGTCCGCTCCTTGCGTAGCGCTTTAAGACTAGCCCGTGCTTTTTCACGGGCGGCCTTATCCATTTTTTCCCGGCTTTCATCGATACGCGCTTCCAGTGCATCGATGCGCTTATCAAGATTGTCTAATGCAGTTTTTGTTTGACCAATTGCTTCTTCCCTCTGATTAACGGTATAGGTATTAAGTGCCTCAAGCAAATCTTCTGTTTCTTTCTTAAGCTCTTCTATTGAAGTTTTGTCAGTTATTGTTTCACCGTAGCATAGCAGTGTGATTCCAGGCATGCCAATCATCATAAATACATAAAATGTTTTCTTATTAAATGACATTTGTTATCGCCTTTTCTTTATTTATTTAGTTTGTCGTGCAGCAATTCGGATTTTACCAGACGGAAAAGATCTTCTGCATCGTCGGTAGCCATTATTTTTCCCTGTAGCCTGGGATTCGACATGCAATGGGTGATAGCCGAAAGAATTTGCACATGAATTTCTTCATCGTCTTCTGAGGACAAAACCAGAAACACGTAATGCGTGGCCAGGCCATCCTTTGCGTCCCAGTCAATACCCAATGGAGATCTCCCGAAAGCCACGATCGGCTTTTTTAGTTTTTTTAGACGCCCGTGAGGGATAGCAAGTCCCTTTTCCAACCCGGTGCACATGATCTCTTCCCGTTTTTGAACGGTGGCAATGAGCAAGTCTGCATCCTTATTGACAGCCCGTGCGGCAGCTTCACAAAGTTCGGGGATAACGTCCCACCGTGTTTTCCCTTCAATATTGGGAACTACGGCCTTACGTAAAAGATAATCACCGATCCTGACCTTACGGCGGCGTTTGATGGACCATCCTAACAGGGGACCGACTATGACAGATGAGAGGAGAGCAGCGAAAACAATCCCGACAAAGACAGGTTCCGAGATCAGTTCCAGTTCCAGAGCCAATAAACTGAGCACGATTTCCATGGCTCCACCCGGTATATGAGCGATTCCGATAAATAAAGCGCTCTCTTTCGACATTTTAGCCAACATACCGCCAATCCAGGCGCCGACGAATTTGCTACCGATGGCGACCAGGGTAAATATAAGCACTACATATAAATTCAGATTGGCAACGAAATCAATCTTCAAGCCGATGGTTGCGAAAAAAAGCGGTACGAAGATAGAATAGACCATCTGCGACATAATTTCCCGCGTTCGCTCCGAGATTTCGGACGTATTGCCGGCCATAATGCCTGCCAGAAAAAAACCGACAATTGCATGAATTCCGATCCACTGAGTGATAGCACCGCAAATCATCGCCAAACAAGCTATAAAACTTAAATTTGTTGCCGGATGGGGCAGTGAACTCCTTTTAATTTTTATTGAAATAGCGCCGACCATCTTGCTGCCTACAGTCAGACAAACCGTTCCAAAGAGAGTGATTTCGAAAAAAATTCGAAAAACCGTATTCACGTTCGCCTCTTGTTCAACGGCTAATCCCAATACCAGCGTGAATACCATCCATCCCAACATATCGTTGATTACAAAAGCGGAGAGCGTCGTAAAACCCAGATCGCTTTTCAGTATTTCCAAATCGTGCAGAACCTTGGCAATGACGGGAATCGCACTGATAGCCGCCGCTGTCGCCATAAACAGGGTAAAAGTCAGCCGGTTCGCTTTTGCGCCCCAAAGTTCGCTGGGAAACCAATAGAAGACCCCTACTCCAATAAGAATAGGAATAATGACGCCAACCGTACCAACCGTAATAGCAGCCTTCCCTTGTCTCCACATGCTTGAAATGTTTACCTCGAATCCCGTGGCCAACAGTAAAAAAAGAACACCTAACCAGGAAACGGTCTCCAGCATATTTTGCTGGATAATATTTCTGGGGAAGAGGGCCTCGTAGATGGGGGGGAATAGCCTGCCTAATATGGTCGGGCCGAGCAGTATACCCGTCAGAATTTCTCCGGCCAAAGCAGGATATCCGAAACGACGAAAGAGCGCTCCCATCAACTGGGCACCGAGAAGAAGGATGGATAACTGAACCAGAAATACCAGGATGTGTGTTTCGTTGAGATAGTGAATTTCAGTCATATTTTCCTGTCCAACGATTTTCGTGAAATAGAATTACCTTTTGTACGATTATATCATTTTAATTATTACGAATAGAATTCTCACATCTCCGGCGTGAGAAAAGGTAAAAGATTTTATAAGCAGGAAGCTTATAAATATGATGAATGACGCCTGTTTCATGACGAAATACTGTAGATTAGTTATATACAGATGGGGGGTGAAATCAAACGGTCTTGGTGGGGAGGCAAACTGGGCAACTTTTGATTTATTTGGATGTGCCCTTAATTCTTACAGTGGCTGCAAATCAAGCGGTCGCTGAACCTAATTAACATGACCATAACATCATGGGGACAGGGATGTTGTCAGCCTGATTAGAATAGTTTTCAGAAGAAGTTTTCAATTATTTAGTTCACCTGCTACTAAACAACTTTAATGATAAGATTATTTGATGATTACTGGTTGAAAGTGAGAAGCAAATATATCTTAAATCTAACTGAATTTTTCAAGGTTGCACATTTCCTGAGGAGATGATTTCATTAAATATAAAGTTGATCCTTTCATAAATGCAGCTATGCTCATAGTTCTTCTTTCTTTCTCCTCAGCCACTTGTCTATTTCTACTGCTATGATAATTGACAGTGAGACGGCAATAATTTCTATCCATCCAGTCATAGATATTGCTTCTGTCCTGAATATCCATTGGAGGGCTGGAACGTATAGCACCGCGAGCTGCGCAAATAAAGCGGCCGTTATACTCAAAAGGAGAAAGGGATTGCTCCTGAGGCCCATTTTGAAGATGGACTGTGTCTCTGAACGGCAGTTATAGGCTTGAAAGAACTGAAAAAAGACCATGGTAGTCAATGCGGCCGTTCTAGCACCTTCAACGGAGACACCCGCATTTAGACGTTCAATAAAAATATAGAGTGTCCCTATGGCAAGGACGGTCCCCATAAGCAGGGTCCTCTGAACCATTAGCGTTGAGAGGATACCTTCCTTTATGGGTCTTGGTTTTCTTTTCAATATTCCTTTTTCTCCCGGTTCAAAGGCAAGAGCCACATCCTGAAGGCCATTGGTGACAAGATTCAGCCAGAGGATCTGTGCGGGGATATAGGGTAGTGGTAGTCCCATCAGTATAGTCACAAGGATTGTGATCAGCTCTCCAAAACCGCATGACACGAGGAATAGTGTTACCTTCTTTATATTATCATAGACGATCCTTCCCTCCTCAACAGCCCCGAATATGGATGCAAAGTTATCATCCGTAAGGACCATGTCGGAGGCCTCCTTTGCGACATCTGTTCCTTCCTTTCCCATGGCGACCCCTATGTGAGCCGCTTTGAGTGCAGGTGCATCATTGACACCATCACCTGTAATTGACACTACCTCCCCATGTTTTACCAACTGCTGAGCAATCATCAGCTTATGTTGGGGAGAAACCCTGGCATAGATGGAGACGGTCTGTACCTTCTTGAAGAGTTCCTCTTCGCTCATCCGCTCTATCTCTTTTCCGGTGAGGACCGTTGAATTCCCATCGATTATTCCTAGCTTTTCTCCTATGGCATGGGCTGTTATGGCATGATCGCCAGTAATCATGACAGTTCTGATGCCGGCTTCCTTGCATCCCCTGATGGCCATTAACACCTCCGGCCTTTCCGGGTCGATCATTCCCTGAATTCCTGCAAATGTAAGATCTGACTCGATATCCTGATGCGTGACCTCCTCTGTTTCCGGCGGGACCTCTTTCCAAGCCATAGCAAGAACCCTTAAACCTTCCCTTGCAAAGGCTTCAGCCTTCTCTACCCAGGCATTTTTTCGAGGAATATCATTAATCATGCATTCAGTGCAGATATCGAGCATCCTATCGAGGGACCCCTTTATGAAGACGATTTTTTTACCCTCAACGCTGTGGAGTGTTGCCATGTACCCCCGATCGGACTCAAAGGGGAGGAGTGCGATAACAGGATGCTTCTCCTTTTCCTCCTCTAAATTCAGACTCCCTTTCAGGGCTGCCACGATAAGCGCCCCTTCCGTCGGATCACCGTCAACCTTGAAGCGGTTCTCTTCCTCATATAACCTTGATTCATTGCATAGAAGGCCAACCCTCAGCATCTGTTGTATCTTTTTAAGCTGATTCCCACCAAGGGGCATTTTATCCAGCAATATCTCCCCCTCCGGCTCATACCCGCTTCCCGTTATTTCGTAAACATGCTCACCGTCATACAGGAGTGTTACTGTCATCTCATTTTTTGTGAGTGTTCCCGTTTTATCAGAACCGATGACCGTAGTACTCCCCAGCGTCTCAACAGCAGGAAGTTTTCTTATGATTGAATTTCGCCTTGCCATTCTGGCCACACCTATAGACATGGCGATTGTAACAGCAATGGGAAGCCCTTCAGGTATTGCAGAAACAGCGGTAGCTACGGCAACCATAAACATTTCGGAAAGTTTCTCGCCCATAAGGGCGCCGATGACCATCATAGCAATGGAAAAAGCTACGACAATGATGCCGATCAGCCTGGCAAAGCGGTCCAGTTTTTCCTGTAGCGGCGTCCTGAAGGCCTGGACTTCCCTTACCTCTTCAGCAATCTGGCCCAAGACTGTGTCGGCCCCTGTTTCAACGACAATTCCCCTTGCCCGTCCACTTACCACCACCGTTCCCATAAAGGCCATATTCTTCTGGTCTCCCGGCGTCAGGTTCTTTTCCGGAATAGGATTTATCGATTTTTCAACAGGGAGTGATTCCCCCGTCAGCAGTGCTTCATCAGTTTTGACTTCAATGGCCTTTAAAAGCCTTAAGTCTGCCGGTACCTTTCCACCCGAAGAGAGGAATACAATATCTCCCGGTACGAGCACTTCGCTGTTGACCTCCATCTCCTTGCCATCGCGCAGTACTCTTGCCCTTGGAACAAGCATACTTTTAAGGGCCCGGATACTCTCTTCGGCCCTGAATTCCTGAAAGTAGCCTATGACCGCATTCAGTGCTACAACAGCTATAATCACGCTTGTATCAATATATTCATCAAGGAAAAAGGTGACTACAGCTGCAATAAGGAGGATATATATGAGGGGGCTTGTAAACTGATGGAGGATGACCTTGAGTCTGCTGTTTTTTTCTTCCTGTGTCAGAACATTGGGGCCGTGCAGATTCAGGCGCTTTGCAGCTTCGTCTTCTGTGATGCCTGCTTCTGAAGATTTAAGCTTGTGGCAGACCTTATCTATGTCAAGTTGATACCAGTTCATAACTCATCAATTAAATTTGCCTGTCCCCTAAATTGGATCAATTTCTAACATGACAAACATAACACCGGGGCAGAATTAAAAGGAGAGTCATGCCCGAGGAGAAACATACAGTAGAATAGATTATTATCAAGTTACCCGTAATATGGTTAATAAAATTCTATCATTGATTAACGATAGAAATCTTACACTCAAGGAAAGTATTGGGGAATCACACTTCCTGGAAGTAATCCTCCTGTTAATAACAGTATATCAGATACATTTTGGATTGCATTTTTATGTCGATTACGGATTGTAATCTAGTATTTTGCGTATTGGCCGTTTGTTGATGCTTTCAGGAAGAACTCATTAAAAATCAGATGAAAGGTTGAAATATTTCCGATGAGATTAGTCTAGTTGTCGAGACATTCCAGTCCACTCAAATCCATATAGAAAAAAGCCCCTTGGCTATAGGGGCTAAAAGAGCAATTCTTTAATTCTTATTACAAAGCATTTGACCTACCCCTCTCATAAACGCCATACTAGTCAAGAGCTCTGGTTAAGTAATATTTAACTCAAGGAGTATAAAATGAAAACATTGCCCTTTTCGGAAGTTAAGATGAAACTTGGCGACCTTGTTGATGAAGTGAAGGCAGTAGACGAGGAAATTGTTATTACGAAGAACGGCGTTCCGGCAGCTATTTTAGTAAGCCCTGATGGATTTGAAGGCTGGAAGGAGACCGTTGCCATTCAGGCTGACAGGGATCTTATGGATGAAATCCGTGAGGGTGTGGCAGCGCTTAAGGAGAAAAAGGTAAAGCTCTATAGTCTGGATGAGTTGTTTTCTTAAAGTTTGCGAGCAACATTAAAGAATATGCCCCCCTCACCCTAGCCCTCTTCCGCCAGGGGAGAGGGGACTACATCTAAAGCTCACGTGGATACCTCACCTCAATCCCCTTCTCCACCCTGCAAAGAAGCACCCTCTTTCCCCATCCCCAAAATCAAAAACACAAGCGCCACCCCAGTATACCCAAGCGCAAAAGGCCAGGTTGTGGGATTAATACCATAGGCATTAACAATAGCGCCGCCTTCAATCTTGTACCCATGAATAAGTCCCGTAAGGCTGATAAGAGCTGCAGCAAAAGCCCAGAGTGCAGCATTTTTATACTTTTTATCGATGAGGGACACCGTCATGGCGGCAAGAATCATGGAGGTGAAGATAAAACCCCGCTCCAGTGAAATCATACCTGCGATTGGGGGGATTTGGGTAGCGAGCTTGTCCAGCCCCAATGTCCCTGCACTCGTCCCTGCCGCTCTAAGGCCTGCTTCGAGGATGAGAAGACCCCAGGCTGCCAGTGCGGGAAAAAAACCGACTACAACGGCAATAGCATGCTCTCTCGGTGTTGCCTGAAAGGCCTGTGCGGCGATAATG
>JAOUBX010000128.1 GCA_029860075.1 Deltaproteobacteria bacterium
AACTGAGCGGGCTTGAGGCACTCAATATCGGTCCTGAATCTCTTTTTGTTAATATTGGCGAACGTGCCAACGTGGCAGGTTCGGCAAAATTCAAGCGTCTTATCATGGAGGGGAACTACGATGAGGCCCTTCACATTGCCCGCCAGCAGGTGGAGAACGGCGCACAGATCATCGATATTAATATGGATGAGGCCATGCTCGACGGCAAAAAGGCCATGGTTGAATTCCTTCACCTCATTTCTTCAGAGCCGGAGATCTGTAAGGTTCCCATAATGATCGATTCCTCCAAGTGGGAAATTCTCGAAGCCGGTCTTCAATGTATTCAGGGTAAGGGTGTCGTTAATTCCATCAGCCTCAAGGAGGGGGAAGAGGAATTTAAAAAGCATGCAAAACTTCTCAAACGTTACGGCGCTGCCGCAATTGTCATGGCCTTTGATGAAGAGGGCCAGGCTGACAGTTATAAACGAAAGGTGGAGATATGCAGCCGGTCCTACAGGGTGCTGACGGAGGATGTTGGTTTTCCGGCAGAAGATATTATTTTTGATCCTAATGTTTTTGCCGTTGCTACAGGTATTGAAGAACATGACAGCTATGCCATTGATTTTATCAGGGCTGTAAAGACAATAAAGGAAACCCTCCCTCATGCCCTTATTTCCGGTGGTGTTTCCAATGTTTCCTTCTCATTCAGGGGCAATAATCCCGTGAGAGAAGCGATTCATTCCGTCTTTCTCTATCATGCAATAAAGAACGGCATGGATATGGGAATTGTCAATGCAGGCCAGCTTGCCGTCTATGATGAGCTGCCGGCAGAGCTTAAGGAGCGTGTTGAAGATGTGGTGCTCAATAAACGAGAGGACGCAACGGAGAGACTGCTGGAGGTAGCTGAAAAATATCGCGGTACGGGAGAAGTGGTTAAGGAAGACCTGGAGTGGCGCAGCTGGCCCGTTGCAAAAAGGCTCGAACATGCCCTTGTTAAGGGAGTGACCGAATATATCGATGAAGATACGGAAGAGGCGAGAAAAGAGGCGGACCGTCCCATCCATGTTATAGAAGGCCCTCTTATGGCGGGGATGAATGTTGTCGGTGATCTCTTCGGCGCCGGTAAGATGTTTCTCCCCCAGGTGGTAAAAAGCGCCCGCGTTATGAAAAAGGCCGTTGCCTGGCTTCTCCCTCATATTGAGGCAGAAAAAGGAGAAGGAGTCACGGCAAAAGGTAAGGTTCTCATGGCGACTGTTAAAGGTGACGTTCACGATATCGGTAAAAACATTGTTGGTGTCGTGCTCCAGTGTAATAACTTTGATGTCGTTGATATGGGTGTTATGATCCATACGCAGGCCATTCTCGACAAGGCGAAAGAGGTAAAAGCCGATATTGTAGGGCTCTCCGGCCTTATTACGCCATCACTCGATGAAATGGTCCATGTCGCTTCCGAAATGGAACGACAGGATTTTGATATTCCCCTTCTAATCGGTGGCGCTACGACTTCAAAAGCCCATACGGCGCTCAAGATCGCCCCGGTCTATTCAGGCGCCGTCGTTCATGTCCATGATGCCTCAAAGTCTGTTCCTGCCGTGAGCAGTCTCATTTCGGCAGAACAGAGGTCAGAATTTATTGCATCACTGAAAAAAGAGCAGGAAAATGCCAGAGTGAACTATGGACGGAAGAAGAGTATAAAAAATTACCTTTCCATAGAAGAGGCGAGAGTAAATGGAGCAAAGCTTGATTTTAGTGATGACAACGTAATTAAACCAAAAAAAATGGGCCTTACCCTTTTTGAAGATTATTCCCTTGGTGAGATAAGAAAATATCTCGACTGGACGCCCTTCTTTATTGCCTGGGAAATGAAGGGGAAATTCCCTCAGATTCTGGAGAATCCCGACAAGGGCGGCGAGGCGACAAAGCTCTATGACGATGCCAATAAACTCCTCGACAGGATTGTTGCTGAAAAGCTCCTAAAGGCAAGTGCCGTGGTGGGGCTTTTCCCGGCAAACAGCGCCGGTGATGATATCGAGATCTATAAGGGTGAAGATGGAAGTGAGCTTGCTGCCGTCTTTCATACTATCAGGCAACAGGAAGAGAAAAAAGAAGGAGAGCCGAATTTTGCGCTTGCCGACTTTGTGGCCCCCAAAGAGAAGGGGATACGCGATTATTGCGGCGCCTTTGCCGTGACGGCCGGGCTTGGTATAGAAAAGATTATTGATGAATTTGAAAAGACGCATGACGAGTATGGCACTATTATGGTCAAGGCGCTTGCCGACAGGCTGGCCGAGGCCTTTGCAGAGCTTCTCCACGAGAAGGTGAGAAAGGAACTCTGGGGCTATGCGGAGGATGAGGACCTTGCCAATGATGAGCTCATTCATGAAAAATACAGAGGCATTCGTCCTGCCGCCGGTTATCCGGCTAATCCCGACCATACGGAAAAGGACATAATCTGGTCTCTCCTCGATGTTGAAAAGAAAACGGGCATATGGCTTACAGAATCGAAAGCCATGTATCCTGCCGCTTCAGTGAGTGGTCTTTATTTTTCTCATCGCCGGTCACGTTATTTCGGCGCAGGAAAGATCGGCCGTGACCAGGTAGAGGATTATGCGAAAAGAAAGGGGATGCCCTTTAAAGAGATGGAAGGCTGGCTGGCTCCCTGGCTTAACTACGACCCTCAATGATGATCAACGTTCGTAAGTAGTTTTGGATGACTGTTAAAAAGTCATTTATACAATTCGACAGGCCTGTCGAAGGGGAATTAACCTGGAAACCATGATCCAACTCAGTGTTGTCCGGTTAGAAATTTGCATCAACAATTTCTATTTAGTGTCCATCCAGAAACTATAAAAAATCAAACTATGTTTTCAATTCGGAAAGGAGGGATTTTTTGCAAGGTCAAGGAAATCAAGGGTTTGCGCGGAGGTGTACTACTGTACATGGCACAAGCAAAACCGAAGATTGACGTAGAGATTGCGAAAAAGCACCCTTGACCGATGAAAACTATTTAGAATGACGCAAAAGAATGGTCACTTTGTTCGGGCGCGCTCGAAATGACAGGTTAGTGCTATTTCCTAAGGGGACATTGCCGGACCCCACTGCTCAGAGATCTCCGACGATTCCAGGATTTTGGCTTTCTTCGACAATCCATTGACTTTCTCTTTCTGTTATACTCTTCAGGTATAAGACCTTTTAACTCGCCTTGACTCTTATGCCTGCAAAATATTTTATTATCATAGCCGCTTTTTTGCTCTTTTATCCCTCATGGGCCCTGTCCGGAACGACGAACAGGGTGCCGCCGGGGGAACCTCAAAAACTCTTCCCTCTTTTTGAAGAACACTATCTTGCCGGAGCGGCCCTTTCCTATGAAGAGTCGTCAGCAGCAATGGATAGTTTTCTGGCTCAAGGTGAGGCCTTGCTCTTATCGATTGAAAGATCGGCGCTTTCGTATTTGCCTGAAAAACTGGATAAACTGAGGTTGCTTGAAATAAAAATCTGCGGCAGGGCCTCGGCTGAAAAAAGATTTGCCGCGAAAGCCCTGACTTTTATCTATAAGGCCAGGCGCCGTATGCTTCATCTGTCGAGAACGTGGCCGGGGGACAATACGCCTGTAAGGGATGCTCTCTACCGGACTCTCTCTGGTGGAAGGCTTGCATCGGAAGAGGTTCTTGTACGGCTCGATGATCTTATGCTTTCTCCCCTTATCATGCTGGGAGAGGGCAAATCATTAACACCGGCTGCTGTTGTTCAGGGTATTAAGGTGCATAGCGGTGATGTCCTTATTTCCGGCGGCGGTGGTCTTGTCTCTCTCCTCATTGCACGGGGAAACGCCAGGCCCGGAAAATATTCACATTCGGCTATTATTTATGTCGATGACGAGACAGGCGAGGCCCGGGTGCTTTCATCTTTTCCCTTCCGGGGAACCGTTAAAATGTCTCTTGCTGAATATCTTGAAAGGAGTAATTACAGCGCCATTTTGCTTAGGCCGGCTTCTTATGTTCCGGCATTGCGGGAAGACCCGCTTCTGCCGCACAAGGCCGCCTCATTTATTTGGCATAAAGCAGAGTCGGCCCCTGCTTCATATGATCACGAGATGAACTGGAATGATGATAAGCGTTTTTTCCCGGAGGAGATGATTTTGACAGCCTATAACAGTGTCGGTATTTCACTCTGGGCTGAAAGGGAAGCTCCCATGCCACCGGTTCTCATAAGGTGGTTCGACTCTCTCGGTCTTTCCGGTCACACCTTTCTCCCACCGTCATACCTTGAATATGACAGTCATTTTGTTCCCATTGCAGAGTGGATTAATAAGGAGGCATTAGGCGATGAAAGGCTCACTTTTGCCGTTATGGATGCCCTTTTGCATTCTGCTGCCATGGGGGCTGAAGTGGGCTATTCTTATGATGAAGTTCCTCTCGCCCTGCTGGCCAAAACATGGTCGGTGCTGGCCGGCTACAGGGGAAGGCAGCCCTCCGTCCCTGACGGTCTTTCTCCTTTCGAGGCTCTCAGGATAAGAACGTTGTCGGAGAAAGTAATTCCCGTGCTTAGAGAGGATACAAGGCGTGTGGCTCACTGGTTTAAAGAAGAAAATGGCCGTAACGTGAACTACCTGGAATTGCGGAAGATTGCCGAAAAAGCGTTGCAGGGAAGGAAAAATGATCTGGAAGGGTATTTTAAGACTTATGAAGCTGAAATAGTTGAGTATTTAAGGTGATTTATTGGTGAGAAGACAGGGGAATATCTTTGTTGCGAGATTATATGCCTTGTGGTATAAGTTCCTCATAGGGAATTTCTGAAAGTTAAAAGGAGGTTTAAACCCGATGAAAGAGTCTGACTTTCTTGATGAAAATGCGGTCATTGTTGAGCGGCTAAAGCAGTTGCCCATACTGAGAACCTTCGATAAGGATGATATTAAAGGGCTCATGCAGTTCAGCAAGGTACGGGAATATGATGTCGATGAGGTCATTATCAGGGAAGGTGATACCGATACCTGCATTTTCTTTATACTTTCAGGAAAGGTTATTGTTGAGAAGGATGGTGTTGAACTGGCAGAGCTGGGGCAGCCCGGTGATGTTTTTGGTGAGATGGCTGTTATACAGTCCCGCCCCAGATCGGCTACGGTCAGGGCTTTTGACAAGACGCTCTGCCTTATGGTCGATTCCTCCTATATGGATATGCTCGACAAAACTGATAAAAGCACATTCATGTACATTATATTCCGTATATTCTCGATTCTGCTGGCTAACCGTTTGAGAGAAACGACGGATTCTCTTATTGCTGCAAAGCGCGAAATCGACCGCCTTAAAGAAGGCAGCCCATAAGGCCGGTTATCTGAAATTACATTTTTATCCATTGACATCCGTAATGAGACGCTTTTTTAAAATTCACCATGTGCAGTGACAAAAGAGTATGGGCCGGTGACCCTTTTTCCCTCACACCTGTTGGCAGGGTCCATTCAATATTCAAAAAAAAATTTGGTATTCCCAGGCAAGCGGGTATTATTCCCGAGGCGACGGCAACTATCGAGCTTCTCGCTCCATTTAATAATGAACAGATGGTTAGAGGGCTTGAAGGCTTTTCCCATGTCTGGGTCCTTTTTGTTTTTCACGACAGCGCCGCAGAGGGCTGGAAGACGACGGTAAGGCCGCCAAGGCTTGGAGGACAGAAGAAAGTCGGCGTCTTTGCATCGCGCTCCCCCTTCAGGCCTAACCCTATCGGTATGTCGGCTGTGGAACTGGAGGAGATATCTTTCAGAAAGGGGAAGGTTTTTCTTCATGTCAAGGGAGTCGATCTTCTTCATGATACGCCCGTTATCGATATCAAACCCTACCTTCCCTATTCGGACTCTCTTTCCCATGCTGCAGGGGGATACGCCCAGGAGCCTCCCGGCAGGAAGTTCGATATACACTTTTCTTGCGAAGCCGAAAAAATGATTACCCTGGAGGAGGAAAATGGCGTTTGCGGCTTAAGGTCCCTCATTGTAAAAATGCTTGCCGGTGATCCGAGGCCTGCATACTATCTGCCCAGGCATTCAAAAGCGAGATTTGCCATCACCCTTATGAACCTTGATATAAAATGGTCTCTTGAGGGTGATCGGATTGTTGTTAATGAAGTTGTCAAATTAAAGTGATTTTTTTTAAATGCCTTTGTTGAAAAATAAAAGTCCCGCTCTTGGAATACAGGGCCGAATCAAGAGGGAACAGCGTTTATTAGTGAAGAGGGAATTTTTATTAACAGTGTTTATTCTCTCCATGTGGGAGCTAAAGTAGATGCCCTTTTCAAGCTGAGTCCTCTCGGTGACCCGCTTAAGGCTTACGGCAAGGTTGTGCGGGTTGTTAATACCGTTTCTGATGATGTTTCTGCCATGAGCCCCGGCATTGGATTAAAGTTTGTTGAAATGCCTGACCAGGTAAAAAGAAGTATTACAAACTTTAAAAAATATGGCGCTAACGAAAAATGATGCAGCGCTCTCCCGCTATATCTGCAAAGCAGCCATAGAATAGTTGAGCGCCTGATCCGGTTTATTTCCAGGCGTACACGCTCTTTATATTTTTCAGGTAATCATTCTGCTGTAAACGCCATAGCATAAAAGTATAAGGAACCTGGCCGCCATGCCGAAAAGATTGAATCTCCGGCCGGTGATTTCCTTGCCATGGGGATAAAGGGAAAGGTTGCTTGATGTTTATCTCTACTATTCTCTCCTTTTTTCTTGACAAAAGAATCAAATAATCCTATAAAGATAGCTTCCCTGTTGATTTTTGCAATGAGCCAAAAATTGACTCTACTTAGATAATATTCAAAAAAAATGGAGGGTAAGAATGCAAAGATTTGTGCTGTTGTTTGTGCTGGCAGTTCTCTTTGTCGCTTCGCCGCTTATGTCGGGAGTTTCGATGGCGGAATACGGTGACAAGGTACTCGATAGATATGCCAGCAAAAATGGGATGAGGGCCGTTGTTTTTCCTCACTGGGTTCATCGAGTTCGTATTACCTGTAAAGTGTGTCACCAGGATCTCGGCTTCAAAATGAAGCTCGGCGCTAACGATATTAAAATGACCGATATTGTTGAGGGAAAGTTTTGCGGGGCCTGCCATAACGGTCAGGTAGCCTGGTCGGCTTTTTATTGCGACAGGTGTCATACAGGAACCCCTACGGCAAAACAGTTAATGCCATCCAGTGCGGCGGCGGTTGTTAAAGCGCCTGCAGCCAAATCTGTGAAAGGGAAAAAGAAGAAAAAGAAAAAGAAAGGAGGTAAGCGATGAAAAATATAATAATTACGGTATATTTTTTCCTCCTTGTGACGCTTCTTTTGTCGCCATCAGCCTTTGCCAAACAAAAACTTGCCTACGATGTTGACTCAAAGGAGATTGCTCCCCGCTCCGGCGCCGTGACGATTGTAAAACCTGTTTCAGCTGAAATTACGAAAGCGAGGCAGAATACCACGCTTGCGCCGCACCTTCAATTTAACAGGCTTCATAAGCCCGAGCCTGCACCGCAGTTGTCACCCACTGCTGATGGCCTGCATGATGCGGCTTTACCCTCAGTTCAGAATGAGCTACTTCCACCCCTTGCCGGTATGACGGGGCTTACGAAGGATAGTTTTGGAAACAGGGTCAACTGGGTCAAGGCAGTAAATAATAAGGAAATTATGCCTATAGGAAAAATTTCTGAAGATGATGACGATATGATGATTTTAAATATCGATATTGTCATTCCTGCCGTCGGCTGGACGCCTGACGTCATTTTTCCGCACAAGGCCCATACCCAGTGGCTTGGCTGTTCAAACTGTCATGAGGCGCAGACGGACAAAAAGCCCTTTTTCGAGCCTGTTGCCGGTGAAAACCCGATGACCATGAATGAAGTTGTGGAAGGAAAATGGTGTGGATGGTGCCACTCTGCAAAAACTGAAAAAGTGGCTTTCCCCATTTCCGATTGTGCCCGTTGCCATTCAGGGCCGATCAAGAAAAAGGCTACGCCTCTCAAGCCTTACATGATCAAGTAGTTTTTCTAAATGATAGATGTTAAAGCCGGTATGGACGTTTGAGTCTATACCGGCTTTTTCGTTTTCGCAGGCTTATTGGCGCCGGAGGAAAAGTGTAACGAGAGTAAGGGGGAAGAGTGTATATTACTTCCTGAAATCATCAAAAAGAACCTTCCTTAAATAGTAGTCGCTTTCAAATTAAAATGAATAAAACTTTCCGGATCTTCCGGGTTTTCCGGCCAATACGCAAATATGAGTGTTAGCCGACAAAATAAGTGACTAAATTATCTGATAAGTGAGAAATATAGCAATAAAACTTTGTAAGGGATATTTACTTCTGATATTATCGGGAAAACTACATAATAACTTGTTGAACTCAACCGCTTACGCGGGAAAAAGACTCCAAACCTTCCCTTCTTGAATACAGGTGATAGTCTCTCTAATTTGACTGCTTCCCTATGGGTGT
>JAOUBX010000129.1 GCA_029860075.1 Deltaproteobacteria bacterium
GTTTAAGGCCTTATGGCAGGCATTTGAAAAAATACGCTACACCTCCCAGTTGATACGGTTTTGTAGTGAAACGCTGGAAAAAAGTCCCGAGTTACCCCTCTGGACACATTGCGGCGTTCTCGCTTCATCAGAAAACAAGGCCCATAAACTCCTGGAAATCATTACAAAAGCGGCCAATGAAGAAGGATTGAGCCTTGCTGCAAAAATGGGAATCCTGGAACGGAAAGTCGATCTTTTACTGGCAATGGATAAGGTGGATGAAGCTGCCCATCTGCTCAGCCAAATGATAGGCAGCCTGTCAAAAGAGACAGATCCCACCCTGGCCTCCATTAAATTAAAGGTTGCTTCGAGAATGATCCATCTGGGCAATCTTCTGGAGAATAAAGCGCTGGCAGAAGAGGGAGTAAAACATTACCTCCAGTTAATCACGGAGCAAGGGCCTGCCATGGAGAGATACATGTACTCAATAGGCAGAGCAAGTGATCCTCTCATCACCATTATCGATGCCCGCCTTGAGAAAAAAGATTATGAGGGGGCGGAAAATCTTCTTCTTTCAGCCATGGAATCCCTTATCAAATCATCCGTCCAGTCACAGGGACCAATGATGATTAAATCGGGTGTGGGCAGTTCCCTGCCCACTTTCATGACAAAACTTGCCCGCATATACGATGCCGCCGGTCGCCACGAGGATGTTCTCGCCCTTCTGGAAGAGGCCCCCTGGTGGGGTGCATCAGACCTCATCGAGATTGCAGATGATAATGCTGAGCTTATCCCCCTTACAGCAAAGGCCCTCTACAAGGCCGGCCGGAAAAGCGAAGCTTCAAACCTTCTTAAAAACCACCTCTACGGTTATCCTCACGATGATGACGCCTACCAGGTGCTTGTAGAAATGGAAGGGCCTTCGCTCATCGACTGGCTGGACAAGCTCTACCTTCGTGACAGGTTCGAAGAGCGGCCCCTCATCTGGAAAGCCTATCTTTTAAATAAAGCAGGCAAACATGAGGAGGCCGAAAAAGCGGTAAGACAGGCCCTGAAAGTGGACCCCACCGACGGTGAGCAAAAACCCGGAAACAGGGTAAGAGGTTATGACTTCCTTGCCGATATACTCAAGGCAAGGGGACAAGAGGAAGATGCCGCATTTTTTAAACGCGTCGTTAAAGCCGTAAAACTTGCCGAAAAAGGTGACCAGTTTACCAAAGCAGGCCTTGTGAGAAGAAGCCTCGATATTTACCGTGAGGCTTCGCTTTTATTTAAAGATGCCTACTGCATCCAGTGGCGTATGGCCGAAAGGCTCTCCTCCATGGGGGATGTGGAAGGCGCAAAAAAACATTATGAAATCGCCTTCAGGCGCATGCCTGAACAGTTCGGGCAGGTTGCCAGCTTCTGCTTCGGCTGCGAAGGCGTATTCCGCCATGAGCAAAGCATGACTACGGCAGAAAGAATACTAACGGAACTTTCAAAGAGTTCACCCAGGAAACCTCAGGTTCAGTTCCTGCTGGGACAACTCCGCCTTTCCCAGCACAGAAAGCTTGAGGCATACAAGCACTTCCGAAAAGCCGCCGACCTCGACCCTGACTATCTCGATGCCTGGGAAGAGGCTTACAAGCTCCGCAGCGCAGCCTATCTTTCAAGGCAGGAAATGGACAAAATTATCCTCCATATGATAAAGCTCGATCCCATGCAACGCCATATACGGCTTTACGAGACCGAGGTATATGACCTGAAGAGCCTCTGGCGCATCTATGAAGATCACGCCCCTCAGACAATCGAAATACCCGACCACCTGCTCAGTCTGAGGGCAAGCGAAAAAACACTTAAAGAACTTATGGACCAGTTGGGGAAAAGTGCCGATTATTATTTCCAGGACAGGAGATCAAAATACCGGGCAAGAAGGGAAGTCCCCCAGCCAGGATATGCTGTAGCCAATAATGCCTTCATCTCGCAAATAATGCAATACGCCATGCAAAGTGGTGGCGGTAATATGTATTCACGTAGGCACTAAAAAAAGGGGCTTAATGGCTGTTGGTCGGTGATAGGGAGATATTTTAAAATGAGAAGCAGACCTGTTAGAATTAAGGAGAAATGTCTCATTTTCCTGCATCATAGACACAAAACAATTCATTACATAAATACCAGGTAATTTCTATCTTTAATGGGAGCATTTCATGAGAATGAATAAAAGGAGAGTGAAATGAAAAAAATATACAAATATTCAACAGTATTACTGCTTTTATCCCTTTTAGGTGCATGCGCCGCCAGAGGGCCCTACAAAGAGCGTATCGTGAGAGTGCGGGACATGAAGAACAACCAGTCAAGTCTCGTCTACGGACAGATCGTTATGCCAAGCGATATGTGGTATATGGAGCATGTAATGCTTCAGCGAGTCGGAAAGGTTTATGTGGGGATGGGATTAAGGGGAACCAGCGAACCCATCTACGTGAGTCCCGACGGGAAATTCGTCTGTGTAAATATTAAGCCGGGAAAATATATGTTGAGCGGTTTTTTGATAGGAAGCAACATGAGTCATCTTGGTAAACAGGCCCTTAATTATACAATTGAAGTCAAACCGGGGAAAAGCCAATATTTCGGCGCCCTTAAATATATCGAGGGTAAACAGGCAGGCGCCTTCAGAATGGGAACCTTCGGGCTGGAATATGATAAAACTAAAGCACGACATGCAGAAATATTGAACTGGGTATCCAAATCGACGGTTAACACAAAATGGCAGGGACCGGTTAACAAGAAACTTAAGAAATATAAACGTTATCTCCCAAAAGAGGTGAAACAGGAAGGAAAGAAGATGGAGACTAAGAAAAAGAAATAGGCCTTTTTTTGTTTATTTTGAAAAGAAAAGTGGAACTATTAGAATTAAAGAGAAACGTCCCGTTTTTTATTGGCTAATAATTGGGAATAGGAATTTGTGGTGTTTAAAAAAATTACACAGTCAAAAATATTACAACTCGCAAAAATAACTATCTTTTTAATATCAATACTAGTAGTTAAGACCGGTATGGCAGTGGAATTCCCTGTAAACCAGCAATATTTAGATTCATATATTGAAAAAGATCGGCATAGGACAAACGAAGCATTGAATGGAAATATCAAGGCTCAACTCTCAATATGTATTATGAGATCTGATAAATTAGCAGCAAGAAGCCATTGGGAAACTGCTTATGGTTGGTGCAAGATCGTTTTTGAAAACAATAATGCCCCTGAAAAATACAGACAAATAGCAGATAAACTATTTCAGGAGGTAAGCGCAAGGTTATCAGAGGATCAACTTGAAAATGCTATATTTTATTTTCAAAATAATAAAAAAATTCTAGAAAGAAATTTATTAAAATCTAGTGGCGAGCTAAATATTAGTGAGCTTACAAATAGAGTAGTTACCGAATTAGCCAAAAAGTATGATCAAGGTTATGAAGAAGGTGATCCAGGAATGATCTTATTCTACTTATCTGATGATTTTTCGATGACTATATTTAAAGATCCTTTAGGAAGTCAAGTAGAGAGCCATTTTGAGCATACTGAATTTGAACAAATAATTGGTCAAATGACTATGGGCCGTGAGTTAAAATATAAAAGAACTCGCACTAACAATGTTATTGAGATTTCCAAAAGCAAATCAAATGCTTCATTCAAGTCAAAACTCCTTATAGAATTCTTTAGTGAAGGTAAATCAACTCAAATCATTGGAAATCAGGTAATTACAATTAAATTAATTAATAAGATTCCATTAATAACAAAAATTGATTATTTTCCCATTAATAGCGAAGGGCCAGATAAAAAATAGTATGGGTTCATTAAGATATACAGAAGAGATATTGTACCGCATAAATACTTACTTAACGAAGAACTACATATTAAAGCTGAGATGACGGTTCTCGGGCCAGAGAATTAAAAAAAATTTATTGACAGGATCAACAGGATTGACGGGATTAAAGAATTTTATTTTGAATTTTCTCTATCTTCCAAATCAGTGAAAATCCGCTAAATCCATGCCTGCCCCGTCAGAAATACTTTCATTCGGGGGCATCCGCGTTCTATAGCTTTTCTTTGCGCAAAACCATCTTTTCACCTGCAACCAGTAACAAGCAACCTGCAACTGCTCCAGTCAATCCGCATTCCGAAATCCAAAATCCGAAATTGAATAATCCGCAACAATTTTCTTTCACTCTCCCCTTTACAATGCGCAATATTGCGCAACCAAACAGCCTTTAAACTTGCGCATTATTGCGCAATAAGATAAGATGAAATATTTTTATTGAAAGGAGTTTTTAATTGATTTCAATAAAGCCGGATCAAGACCTTGAAAAATCCCTAAACCGATTGCAGGGTTTATTTGTCGAAGCATGGAAATCGCTGCAGGATGTTTCCCTTGAAGAATCAGACTACCTTCACCGCTTCGCATTTATCAGCACAATCGGTGCTTCCACACGTATTGAAAATGCCCTACTTACCGACCACGAGGTAGAATGGATCGATACAACGCTCAAGGAAGACAGCAGAACGACATCCTTTGAAACAAAAAAATCTTTCATTATTGATAAACTTTTAAAGGACCGGGAAAGAAGCATCGAGGAAGTTGCCGGGTGCCGGGAAACGCTCACCAGTATCTACAGCCAGTATAAAGAGATATTTCCCTTAACCGAAACATATCTGAGAGCACTCCACCATGATCTTTTACGCTATTACCCGGCAGCCAGCGAATATGCAGGTTCTTATAAAAAAACACCTAACCGGGTTATTTCCATTAATCACGGCACAGGGGAAGAAAAGGTTGTCCTTGAACCGGCGCCGTCGGGAATCATTACCGAAACGGCCATGGCCGATCTCATCGGCTGGTATAACAGCACATTAAAGGAGCATCCAAGACCATTACTTGTGGCCATTGAATTTGTCTTTCGCTTTCTAGCCATTCATCCTTTTCAGGACGGCAACGGCAGGCTGGGAAGAGCGCTCTTTCTTCTTGCCCTGCTCCAAAGCGGCGATAAATACCTTGTCGAAATTACGCCATACATGGCAATAGACCGTCATATTGAAAAAAACAGGGCTGCCTATTACAGCGTTCTCCATAAGACATCGGAAGGAAAATTCTTTTCTGACCCGATGAAATATAATTACCTTCCACTGGTCAGGTTTTTCCTCAAAATATTTGAAGAGGCCTTGTCAGACATTGAATTTTATCGAAATCGTTATGCAAACATGATGTCCCTCTCGGAAAGCGCCTCAATCGTATATCAGGCATTCAGGAACAATCCAAAAGAACGACTCCAGGTATCGGAATTGGAGGAAACAACAAACCTGCCAAGAAGAACAATTCAGTACGCATGCAAAACGTTAACGGAGAAAGGTTTTCTGCAACGCCTCGGCAAGGGCGCAGGCAGCCGCTACCAGCTTGTTTTTTAATAAACCATTTGAATCATAATGACATTCCAAATAAATGTGAGGAATCTTAATAAAATCTTTTTTTGACAGGATTAACAGGATTTAAGGGATTAAAGCTATTCTTTTGAACTCTAAACGTACCTGCTCTTACGCAAAACATCATTTTTCAAATCAGCGAAAATCCGCTAAATCAGTGTTATCCGTGTTCTATTGTCTTTCCCCATGTCTTTCTTCCGGTTGCAATGAAATAAAAATAACATACAATACCAAGAGGTTAGCTAAAAGAGCCGGGCTTCAGGTATTTAAAAATGAAATAAACTATGCCCATATTGGAATATACCTGGCATACTTCCTTGAATCAGGTGCACTCGGGTCGATCTTAATCAACTCTTGTTCTACGCATAAGTGGGGTCGGACCAAGTCAAGCAGTTGATTTGAAAGAATAAATCTCCAAAAACACCCTCTTTTTTGCCCTTAAAAGCCCCCTTTTAGGGGTAAAATAAGTGTTCTAAGATTTTATAGGTTCCCTATTCAACCTATTCAATTGCATCCATAACAGGGGACAGCTGTCCCCCGTTATAATTCGCCAATGGGTGCAAAATGAATCATAATCCATTGTTATAATTGTCATTCCGAAGGCTGTGAGGAATCTTGATTTTTATTGACGGGATTAAAGAATTTTGTTTTGAATTTTACCTCTATCTTCCAAATCAGTGAAAATCCGCTAAATCCGTGTCATCCGCGTTCTATAGCTTTCCTCCGCGCGAAACCATCCTGTCATCTCTATAAGCCGTTGGCACGAGCCATAGGCCTGAGCCAGTCGAAGGATCAACCCGCAACTCGAAACCCGAAACCCGCAACGGCTTTTCAAACCGGGGTATTTTCCGGGCATATCAACCTTTCCCCCTTTATACACGTATCACATAGTGTATCATGTTTAACAATCACTAAAAACAAATGTGATTCATGTTTCTTTTAAGACTTTTTTAAAACCCCTGTTAGTACACAAGTTCTAATGGGGAGGAAGTTAAAGGCCCGTTGCCCGGTGATTGGGAGATGGACTTTTTTTGTTTCATTAAATTATTGCCGGGGGTGTTCCTTATTTTTTATAAGCTTATCCTTTAAAGAGAAATGTCCCCTTTTTGCATGTCGGTGTGCCCTAACTGCCATGCTGTAATTCACAGAAGGACACCATCTTATAATTTAGATGAGATAAGGAATGCATTCAAAACAAATAATAAAGGCACATAAAATTTCATAACAGGGGGTTAATTTAAAATGGCAAGAAAAGAACCAAAACCATCCACCGTTAAAAGGTTGTTCGCATTTTCTAATAATGTGTGTGCGGCACCCAGTTGTGAGAATAATTTAGTTGAAGGTAATGTTGTTCTTGGTGAGATATGCCATATAGAAGCTGCTGAGGAAGGTGGCCCTAGGTATAATGAATATTCTGATGATGAATATAGAAGAAGTTTTGAGAACTTAATATTGATGTGCGAAAAATGTCACAAAATAGTTGATAGCGATGAAAATAAATACCCACCAAATTTGTTAACTACTTGGAAAAATGAGAGTAAATGCAATGGTACAAAGAACAAGACTGATATCTCAGACGAAATTATTTCAAAATTTATAGGAAAGCTTATGAAACAGAAAAATGAAAATACTGGTTCAGGAACTCAATTTAATAACCAAGCCGAAACTCAAAATATAGGTGCGCAAATTGGTACACAACATAATTATTATAATAGCGAAAATAAAATTATTAGCGAAGGTGAATATAGGGTAGTAAATATCGAGCTTAAGATAAAAATAGATAAACTTAGAGATGATGCAAGTCCGCCGACAGAGGATGTCATAGATTTTAAAAATAATCTGTTAGATAAAAAAATTAGTAAAATATATAGCATACCAGCTAAAGAACTAAAGTTTAGAAAAGAAAATGGGCGAATTAAAGCTGAAGTTGAGAGTTATGAAAAAGTTAATGGAATAATTGATGAAAATTCAAAAGTGGGTCAAGCATTAATCGAAAGCTTTCTTAGCAAAAATGATCCAGAGAAGAAAACGGTACTCAAACAACAAATTAAACATAAGGGTCAACTACAGCCCGCAATAATTACTTGCGATGGATTTCTTATAAATGGAAACCGAAGAAAAATGATTTTAGAAGAATTGTATGATGAGGGCCTGTCAAGTTTTCTGTGTAAATGAGAAATTGTTCAATCTACTTTAATGGTACTCTTTCTTCAAAAATAATGGCGAACTGATTAATCGCCGCTCCCCAATTCCTGATCGGCATTGACCA
>JAOUBX010000130.1 GCA_029860075.1 Deltaproteobacteria bacterium
TTAACAAGATAGATGCGGCGCCTGTTGGAGAAAACGGGGTAATTGATGAACTGCTCGGTGAAGTAAAGGCATTGGTTGAAAAGGACGGCTGGGTTTATCTGGCGAGTACCGATGGGGGGCTTAGGGTGCTGGACCTGGACCCGGTGTATTTGAAGCTGGAATGCAGTGAGGGGGAAGCAGCACTAAAAGGTGTGAGCGGTAAATTCTGTCATGATTATTATCCGGCATTGGGAGTAAAGATAATTGTTATTCAAGGGTATAAAGATGGGAAAGCGCCATTTGATGATAAGGATAATGCAAAATTAAGGTTTAACGGTAATCCGCTGCATCACAGGTTCAAACTAACGCCTTTATCTGAATTCGCCTGTACAGAATCGAGCGACATTAATCCCTGTGGTATTTTCAAAAAAATACCCGGAACTGAGGTGAGTATAGTCAAACTCAAGTTAGAGGCACTTGACGGCTTCAATAAGAAAATCATTGATCTGGATTTATACATTGACTATAAAAAAGAAAACACAGTAATTGAAGGTGGAAAGGATTCAGGTGGCAGGAGGGTTCTTCCTATCAATGTCAGACATAATGGAAATGTGACACTTGAAGAGGTTCTAAATGGCACTGCTGTCTTCACTTTTGATAATAATATCAATCATTCTGGTTCTTACCGTGAGGCAGATTTAATAAAAGAAGATGGTAGTAAAAAGGCAATAGAGGAAAGAGATAATACCAAACGGTTTTACTTTATACAGGAGATGCTTAATCAGGTAATTCCAAGGAAGCGAGAGTTAAGAAGGAATGGTGGGGCTGTTAACTATAATCTTCTAAATGAGGATGGCAGATATAATCAATCTGTTGTAGATGCTCTTCAAATATTTAAGGATAGCTTCAATATGGCCGGAATTGATACTGACAGGATAAAGTACGGAAATACTCTGGTTGATATAGAGTATGAAAATGGTGCATTCAAGGCGTATAGGGAAACTGACAGGACAAGTAACATCTTTAAAAAGATGATGAAAGATTATGGTATGAGGGATGTAGATGGTGTAAGCTCTCTTTGGTTGAATAAAGTAATTGATAATGGTTTACTTGTAGGTAATACTGAAACAACAGTTAGGTCAGATACACCGACAAGAGACCAGTATATTAACTTTGCACCATTGAATCATGTAAATGATACAGGTCTTTATGAGCTTTATAAAAATGTGGTAGAACCCTTCAATAAGGCAATGATTACCGAAATGGAACGCTATGCCGGAAGACCAGTCAATTTTGAGGGTGAGCCAATAGAAGGCGAGTTGCCGACAGAAAGCTGGACTTCCCGTTTAAATGATGCAAATGTACCATTTTCAACATATGCTTCCGGCGGGGTGTGTAACAATAATAAAGAACCTGTAGTAGATGCTCTTAATCAAGGTCATCATTGTGGTGGAATGGCCTATAGTTTCGGTGGTAAGCAAACGGTAGAGGAATTCAATAATACTGTTTCAAGATGGCCTGCACCACCAAACAGCAAATATGAAAGCATTGAAAATACCTTTAATACCAGAATGGTTCCTCGTCCAGACACAGGGGGAATAGATATAAATGAAGCTCTGGATATGACAGAGGCTGAGCGGCAGGTTCTAGATATTACTGTTCGAAGTTGGGCAGAATATAATGCGCTTACTGAAAGTGAAAAGTTGGCACTGAATAACAGTACGTTGCTGATTGTAGGAGATGCTGCCTTCACTATAGAAGCAGATTCTGCTCTTTATAGGGGGAATATTGATGATGCTACGGGATTGGTTAGTACTGCTGTAAATAATAGCGCTAATAGGTGGCCGGGGCTTTATTCTGCACATTCGGGTGAACTTGGTACGGCGGAAGAATATAAGGTAAAATATTGGGCCGGTACAGATTGTATGGGAATAATTTGGAATGCGTTACAAGAGGCTTTAAATCATTTTGATGATGATGTTATCAAGTTAGGTAAAATATGTGGTGCAAACAGAGTTGGTAATAATCCTAATGATATCGATAATCTTTGCCCTGATAACTCATGGATTTCACTTGAGGAGTCCGGCTCATTAGGGTGGTTTAGTGCAGCACAATTTAATAAGGATGCAGAAATGCATAATAATGTTTATTACCATTATGTAAATAATAATAATCATCAAGATAACCTACATAGGGGGGATTTTGGCACTTTTGCTCCACATGCTTATGCGGTATATTCGGACAGGTGGGGGGCAGTGAATAGTAGAACCTTTGAGTGGATACATGCTGAGTATGATGTAATTCATGCCTTTGGGTTCGATTGTAATGATGTTCGAAATGATGAACGGAGAGAAGATTGTGTAGATGAAAATTGGTGGTACAGAAAAGTAGGTGTCACGGCGAATCATAGACACTGGTTACTTGAGACTCAAGGATTTGGGAGGTTGATGTTATGGGATTAAAGCGAATAAGAAGTATTTTATTATTTGCATTAATATTTTGTTTGCCATCAGTTGGTAAAGCTAATTGGCAGGAACCTATAGAAGTATTAACAAGGGGATGGGGAGCAGGAGATAATGAGTTTGGCTACTATAATGGTGAGATGCTTGATACATATCCCAGAGAATTCATTGTAATGTCAGATGGGAAAATTATTATTGAAGATGCTTCAAATAATCGTTTTAAGATATTTGGGAATAGTGGTGAGTTACTGAAAGCATTTGTTCAATCTAGCTTAGGCATTTTTGAGTTTAATCCAGATGTCATTATTACTGCAAAAAAAGATAGAATAAAAAGAATAAGAACAATCGGTCTGTTTAATATTCAATCTGAAGAGTGGTTATGGATTGAACCCGATAATAAGGTGTTTCCTGATTTTATTAGAATGACTCTTATGTCCGAAGATAAAAACAGTTTTATTATTCCAACGAGTGACTCATCCGGTATAGAATATTCTTTTTCTGGTGATGTTTTGGGCATATTTACCAATCGACCTTTTTTATTTGGCAAAGAAATCAAGGATGGAAAAACAAATGATGGTAAAGCAAATCAAGTAATTCAATTTGAAAATGCAACCTACAATTGTACTGTCCCAGATGGTTTTGATACTTTCAGGCGAGATAATGACGGATATTTGTATGGGATCGCGCATAACGTAGGAAAGCCTGCTCATACACGAATCTACAAAATGACTAAATGTGGGAAAATAATCGGCACACTTGATTATCCAACGGCTAAGGGAACTTACACAAATCCTTATCCCGGCGTCCCACTTAAAGAAGCTTATGGTGAACCTGTCTTTGCACAGAACGGAGATGTTTATACATGGAAACGATCACCGGAAGCCTATAGTATCCTCAAGTGGACATGGGTGGATGATCCAAATATAAAAGAAGGTCCTGATATGCCGGAAGAGGTGCAAGCTTTACCGTCTACTTCAGGTGTCTACCTTACATGGAATCCATCTCCGCAGGATCCAGGTTGTGTAAATAGTTATGATATAGAAAGGGCGACATCAGCAACAGGTGTTTTTAGCAATGTGACAACTGTACCCCTTGATGAAAAGCAGACCTATAGTTTTAACGATACCGGCGCCACTGCCGGGGCAACATGGTACTACCGAATTATGGCTACCTCAGCTATCGGCAATTCTGACCCGGTGGAGGTGAGTGCAGCAAGGCCGTAAGCATTGGAGTTGATAAAATTAGATGAAGGGAACGGATTAAATTCTGTTCCCTTTTTTTGTTTCGGCTGAGGAAATATAAAGTGTTAGCAATTCGTTTCAAATGCAGGAATCGGTATTTAACCCTTACTAACGATCTTTTGCTTTTGATTTTTTACCGACCGCTGGGTGTACTTGGTAATGATCCTTTCTGTCATGATTATTATCCAGTATTGGGTACAAAGACGATAATTATCCGGGGGTACAAAGACGGTAACGCTTACTTTGATGATAAAGATGAGGCAAAGCTGAGGGTTAACGGTAATCCTAGATTAAAGAATTTCAAGTTAACGCCCCTGCCTGAATTTGCCTGCGCAGAATCGACTGATATCAATCCCTGTGCTGTTTTTAAAAATATTTCTGCCTCCGGCATCAGCATTGTTATGATGAAACTGGAAACAGATGCCGGTTATGACAAAGAGACGGTTGATCTCGATTTATACATACAAAATAAAGATGGTGAAGAAACAGTTGTAAAAGGTGGAACGGATAAAGGCGAACGGATAGTGCTACCCATAAATGTAAAGCACAATGGGAATGTAAGGCTTTCAGAGGTTTTATCCGGGACTGCCGTTTTTATTGCCGATGGAAAGGAGAGCAAATCCACAGGCAGTACACCTTACAATCAAGGCTTTGATTTTGTGCAAGAGATGCTCAATCAGGTGGTATCAAGGAAACGGAGTGTTGCCAGTTACCGCCTTGCGCCTGAAGATGGTGTATTTAATGATATCAATACAATAGATGCTATAATAAAGTTCAAAAGGGAGTTTAATATGGGCGGCATCAGACAGTATGGCGCAAATAATGATGTCAGGATAGGAAATACAAAGGTCAGTATAACTTATGAAGGCGGTAAATTTAAGAAGTATGTTTCCGACAAAGTAAATCCATCAAACAGCGATGATACGAGCAATATTTTCAGGAAACTGATGAAGGATTACGGTAAAAGGGATATTGATGGCGCAAGCAACAGCTGGCTGAACAAGATTGTTGATAAGGGTTTGCTGGTAGGCTATAGGGAAAGAACAAAAAGGTTCTTATCTGTGGACCGGGATAACCTAATTAACAAAGCCGATGCTAATGCGATTGGCGGGGAGGATACGGGGCTTTATGAGTTGTATGTAAATATAGTAAAACCCTTTAATGATGCCATGATTGAAAAAATGGAATACTTTGCAGGTGTTCAGGGTACTGCAGGTGTCGATGCACCGACAGACCAATGGTATTCCAGAAGGAGTGACAGGACAGCTGCCAATTCTGAATATGGACCTCCAAATTGTGCGGAATGTGCAGGTTCACACAATGGCGGTATGGCCTATAGTTTCGGAGGCAAGCAAACTATTGATGAATTTAATACAACAGTAATAAACCAAAAGTCGCCACCTAATAATGTCTATTTGGATTTACTAGCAGTACCATATACTTTGACTAATCAGATAATAGAGGAAGATCCTGATGGTTTGATATATAGTCCTGTCTATAGGCCAATGAGTGTTGAAGAAAGAATGGCATCCGGCGTTTACGGAGAGGGTTTCTTTAATAATTTGGTGGCACTTTTTGATAGTGGTAATGCAGTAAATACGATTGCACAAGTGAATGCCAGAAAGAGAATTATAGAAATTATTGATAGTGCAATGAATGGGGAAATAATAACGGTTAGGCCTGTACCTATTAACGATGCTAATGGTGTACAAATAGATTTTTATTTGGCGGCAACAGTAAGAAGACTTTCGGTCACAGGTGGTTATAAAGGCAAACTTAATGAAAACACTGGGCAGGTGTCGGCAAATGGTACTAAAAAGTGGGCTGGGTTATGGGCTTCAGAATGGGGAAAAAGATCTACGAAGCCTCAGTTTGAGAGTGCTAATTGGGCAGGTATTGACTGCATGGGGCTGATCTGGCATGGTATTCAGGCGGGTTATGAGGCCGTTGGTAAAGATGCTGCCGGTATTGTACTTGGTAAGATGGATGGTGTCTCGATTTCGCATGCATCAAGCCTTAAGAATCATTTTTATACCAAAGGATTTTATAAAGAAAGAAAAAATAGCGGAAATATTTATTACTATTATAAAAATGAAAAACGTCATCAGGATAATGTACACAGGGGTGATTTTGCACCATTTACAAAACACGCTTATACTGTATATTCGGAAAGTTGGGGAGAAAGTGTGCTTCAATTTGAAGGGCTACCTAACAATTATGATGTAATTCATGCATTTGGTTTTGACTGTAATGATGTAGGAGGAAATGCTAGAGGTATTTGTGTAAATAATGGTTGGTGGTCTAGGAAAGTTAATATAACCCCACAGAGAAGACGAGGGTTGATAAGTAAACCATTAGGGTTTGGGAGATTGTTACTATGGGATTAAAAGAGGTTATTTCATTGTTCGTAGCAATTATTATATTTGCTTTCATTAATGAACAAGCAGTAGCTAATTGGCAAGAACCTGTTGAAGTAGTTAAAGGGCAATGGGGTAAAAGTAGTGTGGAGTTTGGATATTATGAGGGTGATTCAATGGATACTTTACCTGAATCATTTATTGTAATACCAAATGGAAACGTTGTAATAAAAGATTTGGCTAATAATCAGATTAAAGTTTTTACACAGGAAAATGTGTTAATTAAATCATTTGTTGATCCAGGTATTAGTATTTTTGAGTTTGATGGTGATAAAGTAATTTTATCACAATATCACAAAGATATTAAACTATTAGGGATAGGATTGTTTAATATTCAAACTGAAGAGTGGGAATGGTCTGACCGTAAAAATGGGATTGATTATAATCCTGAAAGTCGAGTAATTATAGCAAATAATAAAAGTAAATTTACTGTTCAAGTTGGAATTAGATCAGGAATTGAGTATTCTCCTGAAGGCAATGTTCTGAACAAGTTTACTGACAGGCCGTTATTATTTGGAAGAGAAAAGAAAAGTGCTATATCTGGTGGTGGCAAATATAATCAGGTTATTGAATTTGAAGATGCAACGTATAATTGTAACGTACCGGATGGTTTTGATCAATTCAAGCGTGATAATGCAGGCTATTTGTACGGGATTGCTCATAATATTGGAGAGCCATCACATACACGTATTTACAAGATAACTAAGTGTGGAAAAATTATCGGTACGGTTGATTTTCCACCAAGAAAAGAAACCTTTCTTGAGGATGATGTACGTATAGATGAAGATTATGGTGAGCCGGTATTTGCGCAGAATGGTGATGTTTATACCTGGAAGCGAACACCAACACATTATAGTATTCTCAAATGGGCATGGGTAGATGATCCAAATGTAAATGAAGGCCCCGACGCACCAGAGTCGGTTCAAGCTTTACCTTCTACTTCAGGTGTTTACCTTACATGGAATCCATCTCCGCAGGATCCAGGTTGTGTAAATGGTTATGAAATAGAAAGGGCGACATCAGCAACGGGTGTTTTTAGCAATGTGACGACTGTGCCGCTAGATGAGAAGCAGACCTATAGTTTTAACGACACCAGCGCAACTGCCGGGGCAACATGGTATTACCGCATAAGTGCAAAGTCGGATATCGGCAATTCCGATCCGGTGGAGGTGAGCGCAACAAGGCCGTAAGGTTTGGAATAGATAAAATCAAGTGAAGGGGACAGATTAATTTCTGTCCCTTTCTTTCGTTTCGGATTGAGGAAATATGGCTAGGAAACAATGGGAAATACATCTACTACGCACCTTATTACTGGGCGGGGATTGATTGTGTCGGGCTTGTCATGCATTCCTTGAGGTATGCCGGTGACCCACAGAAATATAAGAATAGTCAGGAACTAGCAACAAGTACAGATGGGAAACTCTCTGGGGTAAAAGTAGGCGGTGTTTGTACGACATATGGCTGTGGCTCTAATGGGAGTGATATCTTCCTGGATACAATTGCAGGTCCGATTTATCAAACAAACGTCAAAAAGATATTTGACCAAACTAACAAGGATTTATTTTATTACTGGCCAC
>JAOUBX010000131.1 GCA_029860075.1 Deltaproteobacteria bacterium
GAAAACGAATTAGAAAGTCCCCCCGGTCCCCTTGACAAGAGGGTGTTTTTATTTCAGGTAAATATTTTTAGGAAACATTCTCTCTTCGTGACCCTTCGTGTCCTTAGTGGATAAATCATCTTAAAATCATATTTCATCTATATATAAATATTTTCTATTGCAGATGAACTTATGATGTGTGATACTTTGTGTAAGAGTATGTGTGAAAGGAGGTTTCAAATGCCTACAAATCTGGCTATAGATGACAAACTCATAAGTGAAGCCCGGGAACTGGGCGGGCAAAAGACGAAAAAAGCTGTTGTTACGGAAGCGCTTCAGGAGTATATACAGCGGCATAAGCAGATGAAAATTCTGGATCTCTTCGGCAAGGTAGATATTGATCCTGATTATGATTACAAGAAGCAGCGCAATCTGAAGTGAAAGTCCTCGTCGATACATCCATATGGTCTCTGGCGCTTCGAAGAAAAGAAAGCGCTTATGATCCCCTTGTAAGGGAACTGGAAGAACTTATCAGGGAGTTCAGGGTCCACATAATAGGCCCCGTTCGCCAGGAGATTCTTTCAGGAATAAGGTCAAAAGAGCAGTTTGAAAATTTAAAGAAACACTTTCGCTCATTTCCCGATATGGAACTCCATGAGGCTGATTATGAATGTGCCGCAGAATTTTTTAACATAGCCAGGAAAAAAGGAATACAGGGTTCCAATACAGATTTCCTCATATGCGCTGCCGCTAACCGTTATGGCATGACTATCTTTACAAATGATAAAGATTTTACTCTCTTCCAAAAGTGTCTCCCCGTTAAACTTCATCGTTCAAGATTAAGATAAAAAAGAAATAATCAGACACAGATTTACACTGACTCAGGGACTTTACCACTGAAGCACGGAAGAGGGGAGGTACGGAAATAAGAAAGTTTTAAATTCCGTCTTTCCCTAATTCCGTGATTCTGTGTAAAAAATATAAATCCTGCCAATGAAAGATTAAAAATCATATTTCATCAGTGAAAATCAGTGTCGAAAAAAGAGTTTTAAGGGTTTTAAAAATCCATTTAATCCTGCAAATCCTGTCAAAGAAAAAAAGAATTAAAAGATTTGTTTTTAGACGGGATTGACGGGATAAAGAGCGAAAGAATAATGAGATACAGATTAACACCAAGCCAAAGGACTTAACCACTGAAGCACGGAAAAAATAGTTCACGCGTATCCACTCAACTGCATTGATCCCCCCACTTTAGTAAAGGGTGGTGAGGGGCATAGGCCTTTCCTCCTCTCCCTTCATTATACTGTTACCTATGTCTATATGTTATTCTGTTACCCAGCTTACTAGGTTGTACCCTTCACATCTCCCCTCCTTGATAAGGAGGGGATTAAGGGGTGGTTGGGCTATGGTAGTGAGGGGGGATTTGCAAATCATTGAATCAGAACATCCCCCCTGACAGGCATCATTGATTCACTCTTCATGCCCCTGGTGGATAAATATTTTTCAAAAAAGCAAAAAAAATGAAAAAATATTCTCAACAAAATTAGCAACTTATAAACTCATCTAATATTATTGCTTTAAATCAAACTTCTGTCTCTTGACAGGATTGTTAATTGGATATATGTTGCTAACCCGGTTTTTTTTCATTAAGTCAGGATTCACATGTGCCGGTAAAAAGTTTTGTGAAGAATTAAGGCCGATCATTATGAGAGGCGAATTATGAAACGATTTAAATTTAATATTCTTGCAATAATTATTTTTGTTTTTTTTGTGCTGCCAACCCCGGTACATGCATCTTGCTATAATATAGGGGAGGTTCAGTCCCTTTTGATATCAGGGTATTGCATGACCGGAGATCAAAATTGTTGCTAACAATGCCTGAATTGTCCTGTTAAAGAGCGGATATGGATTTGCCGACCGTGATCGGAATCCCTTCAGCAATCACCTGTGATTATATTTTTTGAAAGGTTGAAAAAATATGAAAAGAGCAATTTTATATACATTGGCTTCGATAGTCCTGGTTTCCTTTGCCTTTCCCCTATCTGCCGGCGCCTGCTATAGAATGGAGACGCTACAACAGGTTCTCGATAATTACGCCGGCTCCTGCGAACTGGAATATACATATGAATCCTATAATGGTGGCGATCTGGTATACGCCAAAGTATGGGAAATATGTAACAACAATAGAGAAAGTTGGGTATCCTATGCCGAGAATGACGGAATGTTTGATCAAAGTTTTTGTGGAAATGTTTTGCGTTGTAATGGGACTGGAGGTTATGACTATAAGTGTGGCCAATACTATAATGTGAAAGACTGGGCAGCATTGATTAACACATATTGTGACGGTTCAACAACCAACGCATATTTCGGGCCGCCTGCGGGGATGGCCTCGCAAGGTGAGTGCCTCATCGGTTCCGGAACCATTCCGAATGCGTGTGATGATTACAGTAAAACGCTCTATGCCAGTATCATGATCAAGGACTGCAAGGATCTGGACGGCGATGGGCAATATAGGGAAGGTGACTATTATTGCCCCTGCGGTGATGACTGTGATGATTCCGACGGAGACATATATCCTGGAAATACGGAAAGCTGTGATAACCAGGATAATGACTGTAACGGTATAGCAGACGATAATATACCGGGTGCGGGTGATTCCTGCAACATTCCGGGCGAGTTAGGTCTTTGTGCTATAGGGGCGGAGGCATGCGTAGATAATGATGGGACTTTTGAGATGCAGTGTGTCCAGACCTATAGCAGCAGGCCAGAGGTTTGTGACGGAAAGGATAACGACTGCGACGGTGTTACTGATGAGGATAACCCAGGAGAAGGCGACTATTGTCACACCGGTCTTGACGGTATCTGTGGTCCTGGTACCACAGTTTGTGATGGTGCTAACGGTGTTGTTTGTCAGCAGAATGAATATGCAGGGCCTGAAATATGTGATGGATTAGATAATGATTGTAATTCAGCTACCGCTGATGGCTCCGGTGAAGCTGGTTATGGAACTTCCTGTACTAACGGTACCGGTCCCTGTGCAAATGATACGGGAACTAAAATATGCAATGGCACAGAGTTGGTATGTAATGCGATACCATATGCACCCGGTGAAAGAAACTGTAAAAGCAGTGCCGATAACAACTGCAATGGCATAGATGACAATAAAGAAAAGGACTGCAATGATGACGACGGTAAGACATGCATCGGTTCAACGGCAGATGTAAGAACCGGAAAATACAAACATTCACAGGGACTCTTCGGCGGAGCCGTTCTTTATTATGACAGTTTCGGCGCCTATAGCAGCACCGTAGCGCCCCAGTGGCGGCTCGGTTACAATATGACGCTGGAAGCCAAGTCCGGTGGGACTGTGATTATTACTGAAGGGGACGGTCAGCAGCGTGCCTATGTGCCGACCATAGATGGTTACATTTCAGGAGAGGGTGATACTTCGACACTGAACGATAACGGTGACGGCACCTGGGATATGACCTCCGTTAGCGGTACCGTATCTCACTTTGATGTTGATGGGAAACCGGCATCCATCACCGCCAAAACGGGCGAAACTGTCTTAATGACTTATTCGTCCGGCCTGCTTGTCAGCATCACTGATTCCACAGAACCGGCCCCTGTTACCATTGACTATGTGGACGGCATAATTGATACTCTTACCGATTCATACGGTAATGTTTATGATTTGAATTACTATCCTGACGGCACATTGCAGGAGGTCGTCTATCCGCTGCCGCTGTCCTATACGCTCGATGTACCGCAACCTGACGGAACAACGCAGTCTGTGACTTATCCCGGTGCAGGCGCTACCAATCCCAAATGGACATACACCTATGAAAACGGTCTCCTCAAGACAAAAACTGATACTAACGGCAAAGTAACGACCTACAATTTTGTAAACGGCAAGATTGAATCTTCGACTGTCTCCAGTGATTACGGAGACAGAACGCAAGACCTGAATTTTGGTAATTACACAGGGGATCAGCGTGAGACGATAAAAACGGGCATGGATGGTGGTGACTGGAAGTACCGCTACAGTGCATCCTCCGGTAAAATTACCGAAAAGGAAGATCCTGAAGGCGGTATTACCCGCTATGAATATGAGGGTGATCTCGTCAAACACATCTTTTCACCTGATAACCAGCGCGAATCCATTTACCGCTATGACGGGAACGACAACTTGCTTGTCTCCGTAGAAAAGGAACTCGTCGGCGCTATGCGTGCCTACTCGACAACCTATAGTTACAACGCCTTTGGATTGTTGTCGACGACAAGTACGCCTCTTGAAGGCGCCTTTGATGACGCTGGCCTTCCTGTTAGCTCCATAACAAACACCTACCGTTACGATGACAAGGGACAAACAACTTACATCGGTGACTCTCTCGGCAGAGAGACCTTCATTCATTACTCGACTATCGGTGCGGAAAAGCATGTAACAACGACGGACCCTTTGGGCAGGGTAAGCATCGTGGTTTACGATGATAAAGACAGGCTCATCTCCTCTACGGCGCCCAGTTCCGTCACCGGCGTCGATGCAAGCACTTCCTATACCTATGGTGTTCTGGGTAATATGTCGACCGTTACCGATACTGCGGGACGGGTAACGCGCTATAAGTATGATTCTCTCGGCCGTATGGTACAGATTATCGGTTCAAATGATACCAGGATAACTAATGTATACAACACTGACGGTTCCATCGAGTCCGTCATCGACGCCGAAGGGAACAAAACAAGTTATAGCTATACCAACCTGGGCCAACAAAAGGTCATCATTGACGCCCTTAATAATGCCACCTTCATGAGTTACAGCGCGGCAGGCTGCGGCAGTTGCGGCGGCGGTGTGGACAAACTGGCACAGGTAACCGACGCCAACGGCAAGGCCACGACCTACACTTACGACAAGCTGGGCAGGCTGCTTAGCGAGTCCGACGCAACGGGACTGCAAAAGAGTTTAAGTTATAATACCAACCGCTATGAATACACCAAAACCGACGCCAGGGGAATTGCCGTTACTTATGTTAATGACTACATGGGCCGCCTCATTGTAAAGAAGGTTGACGGTGTAACGAAAGAGACTTACAGCTACTACCTGAACGGCGGGCTGCATACGGCCCAGAAGGACGGCCTCACTTATAGCTACACCTATTATGCCGGCGGGCAGGTGAGGGACGTAAGCGACTCGAACGGCAAAACGCTTTCCTATAAGTACAATGCTGCGGGAAGCAGGACAGAAGTCAAAATCTCGGACGGCGTTAATCCTGACCGTACCCTTACCTACAACTATACTGATGCCAATCAGCTCGATACCATCACAGCGGAACCCGGTGTTTTTGACTTCGACTATCGTGTTGACGGTAGCCGGGAGACATTGAGCTATCCCAACGGCGTAACGACAAGTTACAGTTACGATGCAAGTGGCCGCCTCAAGGGAATAAACAGCGTTAATTCATCAGCCGCTACCATCATTTTCAGTACATACAGTACCTTCGACAAAGTAGGCAACCGAACCATGATTATCTCCGGCGACGGTACGGAGACTTCCACCTCATCCTACAGTTATGATGACCTTTACAGGCTCACCGACGCCGGTCACAGCAGGGTTGGAGGAACGGAAGAGGGCAGCCAGTTCGAGAATTACACTTATGATGCCATAGGCAACAGGCAGGCCATGGGCAACGATATGCTCAATAATTTTTACCCCGGCTATGAGATACCTGAAGGTAGTGATCCCGACTATGATTACCATAAAGACGCTAATGACAATTTCTGGACGCCTATTACCGTCAAGTGGGGCCAGACCAGTTTCGACTATGATTATGAAAACAGGCTTACCCGCGTTAAGCGGACCTTTAATAATTCCTCTACCGTTGTTGATTACGCCTATGATGTCTTCGGCAGGCGTATCGAGAGAAAGGTCACCACTGACGGGACGCTGCTTTTAACAACTAATTACCTTTATGACAATGAGGATATTGTTGCTATTTACGAGAATGGGACTCTTACCAAAGAGTTCATTCATGGTCCCGGTATTGACGAACCGCTGGCTATCAAAACGGGCGGAAGCTGGAATTATTATCATGCTGATGGCCTTGGTTCGGTTATGGCGCTCACTGACGGTAGCGGGGCAAAGGTGGGTAGTACATACGGTTATGATTCCTTCGGAAATCTTGTTAAGGGGTCGCTTGATAAGGTTTATACCTACACGGGCAGGGAGTGGGACGTTGAGGCGGGGCTTTATTATTATAGGGCCAGGTTTTATGATCCGGAGGTTGGGAGGTTTATTTCTAAAGACCCGATAGGTTTTGCAGCGGGGGATGTGAATCTTTATTCTTATGTAGGGCAGAATCCGGTTAATTATAATGATCCGATGGGATTAGAAAAATTGCCAGAGTGCGTAACTAAATTATTATCGCCATATTTTGATGGACTTGACTTAAAACAAATTGAAATACATGAAGGTACTTTTCCTTGGCATGTTAGGTGGTTTTCAGCTGTTGAGCCAGATGCATATACAGCTGATGCAAATAATATTTATTTTAAAAGCGGTCAATACGATCCTGAATCAGCAAAAGGGATATCTCTAATTGCACATGAACTGGTGCATTGTGAACAATATAAAAAAGAGGGTAAATATGAATTTAGGAATAAATATTTAGAAGAATACTTAATTAATAGAATGAAAGGAATGAGTAAATATGATGCATATCGGAATATTTCTTTTGAACAAGTGGCTTATATCAAGCAAGAAAAGATATACAAGAAATTAAAATTATTAGAGATCATTATAGGAAAAAAACTATGCGATGGATGTCGATAAAAATATTACCAATAATTGTAATATTAAATTTGTTAGTTAGTGCATGTATGACAGCTAGTAAAGGTGAACATTTATCAGAAGAAGATAAAAAAATTTTTCAACTAGATTCAGATAAAAGGCATGAGGAATTTAAAAAATTATCTGTTGAAAAACAGCTAGATATATACTTGTACGCACTTACAAAAAGACATCCTCCTGATTTTGAATTTGCATATGATATTGCTGTACGAGGTAGAGAGGTTGTTCCATTTTTGACTTCTAAATTTATTGATGAAAAAGATGAAGGAAAGCAGCAGTTAATTCTTTTTATTTTTGAGCTCATGAAGACACATTGCAATATACAGCTACAAGAAGACGAAGACCTTATTTTAGTATTGAAAGAAAAAGTTTCACTGATGAAGAATTCATTCTATAAAAAGCTAAGTAAGGAATCTATTAAAGCTATAGCTAGGTAGCTGCAAAAGAATAAGGGGGTCAGGTCTACGCAGGTTGTCCGAGAATAGTTTGCCGTAATCTTTTAACAGCAAGTGCACCTTTTTGCCAAGCCTCTGTTTTCATGG
>JAOUBX010000132.1 GCA_029860075.1 Deltaproteobacteria bacterium
TATCGAAGAAGGGACCTTTGCCGTCTATGCTCCCCGGGGTGAAAAAGAGAAAGGCCTTCTCATAAAGCCCCTTCATTTTCCCGAAGAAATCAAAATTCTAGACATCCATATACCGGGAAAAGAGAAGAAAAGCATAGGAGAGACGCTTATCTCCTTCTTCCCCGGTGGAATGGCCGACAGCGCCCTCATTCACCTTAAAGATAATGAAGACAAGGAAATTACACTTGAACTCTCTCCCCTTTCCCGCAAGGTCGAAATCCATGAAGGTTACCTGGAAGCAGCATAAGGCAGGGGAAAAGGGCTTTACACTCCTTGAAGTGATGGTGGCCATTGCCGTCATATCCATCTCTCTCATTGTTCTCCTTTACGCCCAGAATTCCAATATAACAAGGAGCTATCACTCAAGATGCCTCACCAGGGCCGCGCTTCTCGGCCAGAAGATCCTCTCCGAAAGCAGTCTTTCCGAACCGGAACCGGGAACCTGGGAAGGGAAAGAAGAGCTGGATGATATGACACTTAGATGGGAAAAGAGAGTTGAGCCTTCCATTGTGGAAGGCATGAGAAAACTTACCATCAGGGTAAGCTGGGGTGATGAAATGAGTGGCAGCGTATTTCTTCTTGAAACATTCAGAGCGGTTTAGTGATGCAATACCCGGCCCGGCATTATTTCTGCGCAAAAAAAATTTCTGCAATAAACAAGGGCGCCTTAAAATCCGAGGCAGGCTTTACACTCCTTGAAATCCTTATTGCCGTCACTGTTCTTGCATTTATTATGACGATCATTTATTCGAGTTTTTTTGCTATTTCCCAATCAGAGAAAAGGGTAAGCCTTTCAACGGAAGTCGAAATCAAGGCGAGAAACCTTATGGAAATGCTCATGCGTGATCTCTCTTCGGCAGTCATTCCCCGGGATGGCACAGAAAAGAAAGAGGGAACCCTCAATTACGGTCTCTACTGCACCCAAACCGAAAAGGGACAAAAACTCGATTTTACAGCCTCCCTCTCTGATTCGGCTAACGTCATTGATGCAAGGCTCAGGGAAGTGGGCTACTTCCTCGTCGCTAACGAAAGAGGAAGTTATGACCTCGTTAAAAGAATCGATTTAACGCCCGATGACGACATTCAGCAGGGAGGACGTGATCTGCTTCTCATGAAGGACCTCGCTTCCCTTGCCTTTCAATTTAAGAAAAATAAAGGCGACTGGATGGACCTGTGGGACGGAAAAGAACGTCCACAGGCAATACGCATTACGCTTACCCTTTTAAATGACGATGAAAATGAAGAGGAATTTATAACGGAACTGCCACTCTATGGGGGGAAGGTATTTTGAAAATTCCTTTAACCACAAAGGCACAGAGATCACAAAGGATTAAAAGGGGAAGAAGAACTCTTGGTGAACTTTGTACCCTCAAGGGTATAAATGTCTTTGTGGTGAATAAAAAGATAAAGAACGAAAAAGGCTATGCCCTTCTTACCGTCCTCATTATCCTGGCCATAATGACGCCCCTTGTGGTCAACCTGAGCTACAAAACGATGGTGCAGATAACAGGGGCTGACTACCTGGCAAGCAAGATAAAAAGCCGGGAAATCGCCCGGGCCGGTCTTGAGAGCGCCATCCTTGCCCTCAAAAAGGATAACAGGGATTACGACTCCTACCTTGAAGAGTGGGGAGAATTCAGGGAACTTAGCGTTTTTTCGGCCACCTTTTTTGAAGAGGGGAGTTTTACGGGAACCATCCGTGATGAAGAGGGGAAGATTAACGTGAACAGGATAACAGCAGGGCTCGACACGAAAGACCAGCTCACAAGACTCTTTGATATAATTAAAGTCGATGCCGATATTTTAGATGCCATTACCGACTGGATAGACAGCGATAATGAGGCTGAACTGACGGGCGCCGAGGATAATTATTACAGCACCCTCGATAATCCCTATTACTCAAGAGACGCCCCAATGAACAATATCTATGAATTGAGATTGATAAAAGGGGTAACTGATGATATCTTTCTCGGAAGGAATGGAGAAAACCCGCTCTACAATTACCTCTCCACCTATGGAAGTGACGGCAGAGTAAACATCAATACGGCAAATGATGAAGTTATCCTGTCACTGTCTAAAGATCTGCCTGTCTCCGTGGCAGAAGAGATTATAGACTACCGTAGAGGAGAACCCTTCAAAAGCGCCGATGACGTAAAAGAACTGATCGGTGAAAAGGACTTCAAGATAATCCAGGGGAAGATCAAGGTAGTAAGCAATACATTCTCTGTCACAGTAAGGGGAATATACCGGGACATAAGGACAGACATTCATGCCGTCATCAGCCGGCAGGGCGATAATGCAAAAATAATCTACTACAGTGAGGCATAGTTGGCAAAAAAATATACAGGCATAGAGATCACCGCCACAGCCATCAGGACCGTTCAGCTATCGGCTTCGGGCAATGATTTGAAGATCCTCTCTTTTGAAGAATTTCCTCTCCGTGGGAAAAAGGCCGGTGAGGTTCTTTCAGAGCTGGCAAATGAAAAAAAGTTTAGCGAAGGCGCCTTTTGCTCGGGTATTTCCGCCCACAAGGTCTTTTTCAGGGAGGCCTCTTTCCCCTTTGACGACAAGAAAAAAATATTTCAGGCCCTCCCCTTTACTCTGGCCGACACCCTTCCCTTTCCCCTGAAAGAGGCCTCCTACAGTTCTTATCCCTTAAAAACAGAAAAAGGAAAAACAACGGTTAAGTCGCTCGTCGCAAGAAAGGATTCGGTAAATGAAGCAGAAGCGCTTTTTTCACCGCATTTGCCTCTCTCCGTCATTACCGCTGAAAACAGCGCCCTTGCTGCGCCCTTTACACCCTCTCATGGTGAAGCGTCACAATGCTGCATGACTATTCACATTTCCGGAGACCACTCTATTTTATCAATTATCAGGGAAGGCGATCCCCTCTTTTCAAGGACACTGACAAAAGGAATGGAGACCATCCTTTCCGATCTCAGGGCCGGGGCAGACTTAAGCGAAAATGAAGCCCTGGAGCTTCTTTGTTCAGGAAGGACTTCCCTTGAAGAAGAGAAGGTGAAAAGCGCAGAAAAATCGGTCAAAAATTTCTTCAATACCTTCATCAGGGAGATGGAACTTAGCATCCGGTCCTTCGGTCTCGGAAAGGAAGTCATATCATCTTTGATGATTACAGGTGCAGGATCGGAAATAAAAGGCATTGCTTCCTATCTGGAAGAAAAAATAGACATCAAGGTTTCACCACCTCAACTGAAAGAGGGGATAAGCCTCGATCCCGGAGTAAGACTGAATGATCTCATCGTAAAGGGTACGGCAGCGCTCGGGTATGCGCTTATCGCCACAAAGTCGGACAGTATAAATTTTATCAGCAAAAAACGCTGGCTGCTGGAAAGTAATTTATACAAATCACTTTATACAAAAAGAAAGATGCTGGCCCTGGGAGCAGGGATACTATTGGTGCTTTATACGATCAACCTTGCCATAAGCGTAACGTACCACAAAAAACGCTATCTATCTCTCAAAGAGAATGTAAGAGACACCTTCCTCGAAACGCTTCCGGAAACAAAGCGGATACAAAACGAAGAACATCAACTCAAAACCGCATTGACGGAGCTTGAATACAGGGTCACCCTTCTTTCCGCCGGTGGAAACATGAAAGTCGTTGACATGCTGAGAGAGATAACGACAAGAGGTCCCGATGAAACAACTTTCAGGATTACCCGCATGAGGATAGACGATAAGGAAATCAAGCTGGAAGGAGAAACGGCAGCCTTTGAAAAGGTTGAAAAAATCAAGTCGGCCCTCGGCACGTCACCTCTCTTTGATTCGGTCGAAGTAGGCGGCGCAAAAGCAAGCAGACTCCAAAACATTGTCGAATTTCAACTCAACATCAAGCTGGCAAGGTAAGCTCAGAAAAAACCTTATCACTTGAGTCCTTCGCACTTACTCAGCATAGGCCCAGGGAAGAGTTATTTTCAAAAAAACCAAAACATGGTCCCGTAGAAGGGCGGATTTATTGAAAAGGGCTTTTTTTGAAGAAGCTGCTTTAGGTTATAAAATCTTGCAGACTTCCATCAGCTTTGTTTCCATATCGGTGTTAGAAAAAGGCTTAGGAAAGCTCTTTCAAAACTAAGGCATTGGAACTAATTGTACCGATCACTTTACGGCCATCCAAAACAGGCGCACGCAGCAAACCATACCTGGCAAATAACCGGGAGCAGTATCTAATATCCATATCCGGATGAACAGATATTACAGGTTTTGTCATGATCTCATAAACATTGACCCGTTCCGGAGCTTTATCCCTGGCAAGAACATGCTGAGCGATATCACCGGCCATGACCAGGCCATATTCATCATCATCATGCCGTTTGTTTACAACCAGCACTGAAGTATTGTTGCGTTTCATTTTTTCTCGTGCTTCACTGACTGTAGCAATCCCATCTATAGTGACAAAGTCGGTTTTCATAATGTCACGCACTCTTACTACTGTTTTTTCACTCATAATTCCTCCTCAACTATGGGGGTAAGTTTCTCTACCTGATGCATAACACCAACGGCATCTTCTACATCAATTTGAAAGGCAATCCCCGTTCCGGGCTTGGAGTCAAATTCGGCGGCCTCTGCAATAGCCTCTAAAATGGTACGGCTCAAATGTTCTTCAACAAGCAGGAGCACAATATCCCGCTGCGTTTCCAGGGTAAGACCGAGGAATGTTTTTGATGCTTTCAACCCTTCTCCGCGCGCATTACTGATCACAGTTGCACCGGTCGCACCACACTCACGGGAGGTATTCATAACCAGGCCCGTTTTATCATCTTCCACAAAGACAATAATCAGTTTGAAATGCATTTTAACTCTCCTTTTTCTCTTGAATTTTATTGTTATGACGGCTTCGCCACTCGGCAAGTTGCGCATAACCCAATACGGCAATAATTGGAAACAAGCTGGCAAATGCAATAAGCCCAAAGCCATCCAATAGCGGATTACGTCCAGGTACCGTCGAAGCTAAACCCAAGCCAAGTGCTGTTACCAGCGGAACGGTAACGGTTGACGTAGTAACCCCACCTGAATCATAGGCTAAGCCTATCATCATTTTTGGTGAAAACATTGTCTGGATGATTACAATTACATAACCTGTAATAATATATACGTAGAGATCAGTGCCGGTAACAATACGGTAAGCACCCAAAGCAATGCCGAATGCAACACCTATCGAAACAGCCAGCCGCAGGCTGAAAGCCTTAATAGCACCACCGGAAATTTCATGTGCCTTGATTGCCACAGCGATCAATGAAGGCTCGGCCAGGGTGGTGGCAAAACCTATACTGGCAGCAAAAATATAAACCCAGTAATAAGCATGCCATGGAACGTTCCCCAAAGAAAGGTCAACCTGGAGAAAAGCGGGATCAGTCAGCTGTTTTGCCATTATGTTACCTAGTGGGAAAAGCGCCATTTCAAGTCCCTCAAGAAACAGTGCAATTCCTAAAAGAACATAAAAAAAACCGATTAAAAACTGTTTAGGGTGACGAATCGGCTTGCGTATTATGAGAAGCTGGAAACCGATAATGATGGCCGCAATAGGCATAACATCACGCAATGTGCCAAGAAATGTCTTCCAAAACAATAGAAGAAATTCACTCATATAATCATTCCGTAAGCCATAACAAATATAATTGGAGTCAGAGAAGCCAAAGCAATCAAACCAAAACCATCAAGCATGGGATTACGGCCTTTGATTGCCGAAGCAAGTCCAACACCCAATGCAGTAACCAGTGGTACGGTAATGGTTGATGTGGTCACTCCGCCCGAATCATAAGCGATCCCGATAATTTCATCAGGTGAAAATGCGGTCATAATAACAATACCGCAGTAACCTGATATTATTAGATAATGCAAGGGCCAACCTCTAATAATACGAACAACACCGATCAATATTGCAAAACCTACAGACAATGCAACTGTCAATCGAAGGCCAAATGAGTAGGAGGCTTTCGCATCCTCCGTATTTTCAATCATTCCACCATCGGCAGCGATAGAGGATGCCTCGTCTGCCACGGCAATAAGTGCCGGTTCCGCAACGGTAGCACCAAATCCAAGGGAAAAAGCAAAAACCAATAACCAGGACAAGCTGCCTTTACGGGCAAAATCGTAAGCCATGGCTTCGCCAATGGGGAAGAGAGCCTGTTCCAGTCCTTCGATAAAAAAAGTCAGCCCCAGAATAACCAATAACATACCGAAGATCAGATTAGTAACGTCTGGAATTGGCTGTCGGATAATGAGAGTTTGAAAAAGCAGCACGACAACTAAAATAGGAAGGAGGTCGATAAAACTGTTAAAGAGTTGTTTTATAAAACGGTTTTTTATCATTATTGAGTACTGCACCGACAGATAAGAATGACTATCGCTAATTTTCCAGGTTATTGCCAAATGGTGTCACTAAAGCCTTCCTGAGAATTCCGCATAATCTGCAACAGAAGGATGACTAAATCAGCTAATGCTCATTTTTATTAAAGAAAGTATAATAGCACAAGTACTATTCAGCTTGAATCAATATTGATAATAAAAATATTTTAGATCAAAATCGCAACTTTAAATTAAAGTTTTCTGCTATCCGAGAGTGGAAAAAAAGCACACTTTCAGGAGAAACCCCTACCTTAAGTAAAGTCTTACAGCAATTTCCGGATTGTAAATTTTGAGAAATATTTTTTTGACGATTACTAATTGTAATTGAATGTTTTGGAGCAATGAACTTTTTTGATGCTTTCAGGAAGAAATCAACACTCAACTTAAGAAAGACTCGTCAGTGCTCTTTTCAGATCAACCGGTTTTATATCATTCTCGCGACCTTCCTTGATTTTCAATGCCCATTCAGCATCAGCCAAAAGCGCGCGTCCTACGGCCACCAAGTCGAACTCTTTATTTTCCAGGCGCTCATCTAATGAATTCAGGTCAGCAGGATGTGCTGTTTCCCCTCCAAAAGAGGAGGTAAATGTACTATCCAGGCCAACGCTGCCCACTGTTATGGCCGGCTTCCCTGTAATTTTTCTTGCCCATCCCGCAAGATTAAGTTCCGATCCGTCAAATTCCGCTTCCCAGAAGCGCCGGGTACTGGCATGAAAGATGTCAACTCCTGCATTGCTGAGCGGCATGAGAAATTGTTCCAGTTCTTCGGGACTATTCGCGAGCTTCGCATTGTAATCCTGCTGTTTCCATTGTGAAAAACGAAATATTACCGGGAAATCCGGCCCCACCGCATTTCTTACTGCCTCTATTATTTGAATGGCAAGTTCAAGCGATTTTCCAG
>JAOUBX010000133.1 GCA_029860075.1 Deltaproteobacteria bacterium
GCGAAGCGAGTTTTTGTGCCCGCCGAAGGCAACGGTGGAAGGAGGGGAGTCCCGCCTTGGCGGGACCAAGTTTTAGGGCGGCCTTTCTTTTGTTACTTTTCTTTGTCCGCAAAAGAAAAGTAAAAATTATTATGGCATAGCCTTTTAACTCTAACCCCGCCCAAAGGACGGGGATTTCAAAGATTAATTAAACTTGCAACAGGCCTTTTCTTTTCAATTAACACCCTTCTTCCTGTGGATCACCCTGGCTATTGCCAGTCCCAGAAAGAAAAAGGTGAGAGCCAGGCCAAAAATCAATAGTCTGTTTTCTGCTGTGGCAGATGCCGTTCCGCCAAGAAGAACGAAGGAGACTAGCCCCGGTATAATGCCGATAAAGGTGCCGATAAAGAAATCGATGTGTTTCATGGAGGTGAGTCCGCAGCCATAATTAACGGCATCGAAAGGGAGATAGATGAGTCGCATGATAAGAACGGTTATTATGGCATTTTCACTGATTTTTTCCTCCCACTTTACTATCCAGCCATGCTCATGAGATTTGACCCAATCTCTGCCAAACCACCTGGATATGACAAATGCCAGGTTGGCACTTGCATTTTCACCGATAATGGTAAAAAGGATTCCCAACCAGGGACCGAAGATAAGACCCGAAGCGACTGTGAGAAGGGTGGCCGGAAAGAGAATGAGAGGGCGTATCGTGTAAAGGATGATGTAAATAGATGCCGATTTAAAGAGTCCGAAATCACTCATCCACAGGTGGAGCAGGTTGGGGATTTCTTTAAGGGGGACTTCCGATTGGAGCCATGAGTAGAGGGCAAGGGCAAAGAGTGAAAGCCAGAGTATGGCAAATATAATTTTTTTACGATGCTTTGTCATGGAACTGACCTATCCATGAATCAGTAATGAGCCAGTTTTTCTTCCATGGCGATCCATTTTTCTTCAAAGTCTGTTTCCGTCGTCTCTTCAAATTCAATCCGTTCAAGAGCTGCGACGGAGTCAACCCACAAGCCGTAATTACAGCCCCAGGGCGCAAGAACAATAGGATTTTTATCTTTATCGAGACCAATTTCGCGGTTAACTTTTTTCGTGTAGTCATCGATTTCGAGATACCACCAGTTGACGTGCCGGTATAGATCGTCAAAGTCGGGATTCTCCGTCTGCATGACGCTGCCCGGTTCTGATTCAGGATTTTCAGGTTTGTAGAGTTCGAGTTTTTCTTTGTAGATGATGTATTTCATAATATTAAAAGGACAAATTAAATGATTATTTATCCCCTCATTATTAAGGCGCACCCACAGGGCATAAAGGGACTAAGGGGTGGTCAAGGTTGAAGAAGTTTAAATCCTGTTTCAGGATCGGGGATTCTGGCAGCACTACAGTGGAGAAGTTCCCTTATTACCACTTCCATTACCTGCCATACTTTAACACCGGTACGAACGCAGCCTGTAATGGCCTTGTCTTTTCGTCCGCAGGCAATATGCATGTGGAGAACAGGTTTGCCTTCGTCATCGGGGAAGAGGGTGCCTGTTCCTGAAATTTCATAGACGTCATCCAGTTCGAGCGTCATGGGAGTAACGGGAGACTGACGTCCATCGACGGGGCCAACGGTAAGAACACTGCCTTTATCTGCACCGCCAAGGGCAATAACCGTTGCTGCGTTGATCGATTTTTCTGCGGCAAATCGCTCTATAGATTGGTGAAGAATCTCTCCGTCAAAAAGACGAATAACAAAGATACGCCCTTCCTTTGCTTCAGAATATTTCATAATTGGAAGGGTAAATGAAGTAGAAAATAAAGTCAAGTGGCGAGGGATCAACTAAGGTCAGCAAATAATCAAAGCTGTTTGTTTTGTCAAAGTTAAGGATAAAAAAATCTTTCAATTCTTTTCTTTTCATGATTTTAATGGTAAATATAATTAACTTTAAATCAGGGGGATGCTATGAAGAAATTATCGTTATTTTTATTTGGACTGATATTACTTTTGCCTCACACCGTCTTTTCGGAAATAAGGGGAGAGGAACTTGCTTATAGTGAGGGAGGCACTTCATTTAAGGGCTACATTGCCTATGATGATGGAATTAAAGAAAAGAGACCGGGCATACTTGTCGTTCATGAATGGTGGGGGCACAATGAATATGCCAGAAAAAGGGCCCGCATGCTGGCAGAGAAAGGTTACGTGGCTCTTGCTGTAGATATGTATGGCGATGGCAAGAAAGCGGAACACCCTGATGATGCAGGAGCCTTTGCCGGTGAGGTTATGAAGAATATGGAATCGGCAAAGAGAAGGTTTGAAGCAGCCCTTGATACCTTGAAAAAACATAAAATGACCGATAGCGGGAATATGGCTGCCATCGGCTATTGTTTTGGCGGTGGCGTCGTATTGAATATGGCCCGCATGGGCGTCGATCTAAAGGGTGTTGTCTCATTTCATGGAAGTCTCGGTGCAGCAGTGGAATCGAAACCGGGCACGATAAAGGCAAAAGTTCTCGTTTGTAACGGCAAGGAAGATGCTATGGTTTCACCGGAACAGATTGAAGCCTTCAAAAAAGAGATGAAAAAAGCCGGAGCAGATTACCACTTTAAGAATTATGAAGGCGCCAAACATAGTTTTACTAATCCCGATGCTGATAAGTTTGCTAAAAAATTTGATTTACCGCTGGCTTATAATAAAAAAGCTGATCGACAATCCTGGAACGATATGCAGCGTTTTTTAAGTGATATTTTTAGCAAATAGGATTTGCCTCTTTTTTCTGGTGAAATGTTGTGTAATGTTATATTTTTATAGTGCAGACTTTTTTATCTTCTTGGGGAGGGCTTTAAATGGATACTTTTAGTGATTGGGCTAAGCCGGAACTCATATGGTTCATTATAGGGCTCATTCTTCTACTTATGGAACTGGCCTTGCCGGGGCTTGTCATGTTCTTTTTTGGCGTAGGTGCCTGGATAGTTTCTCTAGTTTGTTTTGCTGCAGATATTTCTCTAAATGTTCAACTCATCACATTCCTTGTTTCTTCACTTCTTCTTCTTGCCATGTTAAGAAGCCAGTTGAAATCTCTTTTTTATGGTTATGGCTCTCAAAAGGAGGATATGTCTCACGATATGGATGAACTTATTGGTGAAACAGCCCGGGTAATCAAGGAGATAGGCCCTGGCATTAAAGGGAGGGTTGAACTTCATGGCACCGGTTGGGATGCTAAGGCAGATGAAAAAATTGTTCAAGGCGCCATGGTTAAGGTTGTCGATAAAGAAAGTATCACACTAAAAGTTAAAAAGATTTAGGGAGGCATAAAATGAATGTTACACCATTAACGGTTATCCTCATTGGAGTTATTATATTTGCACTTGTCATTTTTATTAAAACCATCAGGATTGTTCCCCAAAAACAGGCCTTTATCGTCGAGAGACTCGGCAAGTACAAGGCGACGCTGGAAGCCGGCTTTCACATCCTTATTCCTTTTCTCGACAAAATAAACTACAGACACAGTCTAAAAGAGCAGGCCCTCGATGTTTTGCCACAGGTCTGCATTACCAGGGATAATATTTCTGTTGAGGTTGACGGTATTCTCTATATACAGGTCATCGATGCTAAAAAGGCCTCTTATGGAATAAATAATTACCAATTTGCCGCATCACAACTTGCTCAAACGACGATGAGAAGTGTTATAGGAAAACTGGAACTCGATAAGACCTTTGAAGAGAGGGAAACCATTAACGGCACCATTGTCAATGCCGTCGATAAGGCCTCTGACCCATGGGGCGTTAAAGTGACCCGTTATGAGGTAAAGAACATCGTTCCTCCCAAAAGTATAAAAGATGCCATGGAAAAGCAGATGAGGGCGGAGCGTGAAAAACGAGCCATGATTGCTGAATCAGAGGGGGATAAGCAGGCAAAAATCAACAGGGCTGAAGGTGAAAAACAGGAGCTCATAGCACGTAGTGAAGGGGAAAAGCAAAAACGGATCAACGAGGCTGAAGGACGTGCCCGGGAGATTGAGAAAGTGGCTGAAGCAACGGCAAAAGGTTTAAAAGAAATTGCCCTTGCCATCAATGAAAAAGGTGGAATGAACGCTGTAAATTTAAGAATTGCCGAACAGTACCTCGGTGAATTCGGCAAGCTGGCCAGTACAAATAATTCCCTTATTATACCGTCAAACCTTTCTGACGTTTCCGGAATCGTTGCTTCTTTAGCTAAAGTTTTAAAGTCTCAGAAGGATAGTGGTCCTCCCCCAATTTAATGGAATATAAGTTAAGGCCCTTGCTGCTTTACTTTTTCTCTTTTCATTTCCATTTTTATATCCAGTGAATTTAGTTTATTGATGGTTTCTTTCAATCGGGAAATTTCTTCTTTTAGCAAAAGATTATTTTTTTTCTGATTATTTACTTCACGAAGAATTGCCAATAGATTTCTGATTTCATCACTGTTGCTTTTATGGGGGGCCAGGAGCACATATTTTTCAAGCTCTTCAAGGGCTTTCCCATAATTACACTGTGCGCCGTGGCTCTGGTAATAAAGCCCGGCAAGTTCAAGGTGGATACGGGCCTTAACGTCCAGGTCTTTATTCTCTTCGGCGCTTTTTTCAAGCCCTGCAATTGTTTCTTCCAGGCCAATGACAGGGATATGGTCAACTGTTCCCATGTTTTGTTTTTGTGAACAGCCGAGAACATCAAGCATTATGAAAAAGAAAAGGGGGAGTAAATAACTTCTCTTCATTCTTTTAACCTTCAAAGTGTGGCAGAGTTGTGTGTGCGACGGTCTTCTACGTAAGAACTGCCTGGAATTTTTTTTGCCGCTTCTTTTAATTCGGCAACAATCTCACCTAACTCAATATAACTTTCAAATTTCCGTTTTTCATTGGATACGGCGGCTACGGACAAGGAAACAAAGGGAAAGCTGGTATTTTCTCCCTGTCGTGTTTTTCCCATAATATAACCTCTTTTCCTGTCTTCTGAATTATAAAAAGAGGGAACCCTTTTGTCGAACTTGTCAATTATCTCCATACAGATTTTTTTATTATATTCCGGCTTTGTTATGACTGCAAAGTCATCACCTCCGATATGCCCTACAAAATCACTCATTTCTCCAAGCTTTGTAACCACGTCCTTGATTATGAGAGCGGAAGCCTTTATAAGCTCATTTCCTTTCGAGTAGCCGTAATGATCGTTATAGGCTTTGAAATTATCAAGATCAATGAGACAGAATGTTGTCGGGCTTTTTTTATTGATTCGTTCTTCAAGCATTTTTTCTATAGCCACACCTCCCGGTAATTTTGTAAGGGGGCTTGCATCGAGATGCAATGCTTCCAGCTGTCTGAGACGGCTTCCCATATACTTGAATTCAGTAGCAAGTTCCCATAATTCATCGCCTTGTTTTATTTCAGGCACATGATCGAATTGCCCTTCTGATATTCTCCTTGTGGCAGTCTTTAGCTTATCAATGGAACCTGACACATTTTTCGTTATCAATACAGCAGCAACAATCCCCACAATAATCCCCAGCATGCAGAGGGAGACTGTGTTTACAAAAGCATGATCAACTGTTTTTGCTATGAGGCGGGTTATTTTATCGTGATCGCCATATGCCTGTACTGAAAGATCATTTATAGTGGATAGAATGCTCTCCTGCTTCTTTACAATTTCATAATTTAATTCTTCTTTCTTTTTATTGGAAGTTTTTTTTGTTAAGGAGAATCTTTCAGAAAAGAGTTCGTTATATTCTAAATGAAGGGTTGCTATTTTACTTAGTAAAGGGTTTTTCTCTCCCGGCAGGTTATTGGCTTGACTAAGAAGTTTTCCAAACTCGACGCTGCGCTGGCGAAAGAGAATCCGCATTCCATTTTTTTTTGAAAGTAAATATCGTGAACCATAAAGCTCTTGTGCCAGAAGCGTATCGATCAGATCATCTGTGATCTTTATAACAGGGCCTTTATTTTCGATAAGTTCCTTGTTCATGTTGTTAAGACTGATAAGCGTTACAAGAGAAAATACTCCCAGGATAACAGGTATTGTCGATCCGACAATGAATCCGATTAGAACTTTTTCTACAATCTTAAGATTCATAATCCCGTATTTTTTTGGTGTTATAAAGAGGTTTTTATAAAATAATGATAGCAGGAACTTATGAAAATGCAATTTAGGGGCATTTATGAATGCAGGATGATAAGGGATAGCTTTTCTGATTGAGTTTGCTTCTTGAAGGAGGATGAATTATTTCTTCATTTCAAGCGGAACCGATTATATGACAGTTCCGCTTTATTTCTTATCTATGTCCTGACAGATGCCGCTTTTCAACTTCTCTTTTTCGCAGTAGATTTTCCCTAAGTCCGGCAGGCTCCTAGTACTCCTTAAAGCTTCCCAATGTTTCAAGTAAATATTCAATATCACCTGAAGTATGGCCGGCCGAGACCTGAAAGCGTATTTCCTCATCTCCCTTTGGTACGACGGGATAGTTAAGTCCCGTTGCCAGGATGCCACGGGTAAAGAGATAATTTACGAGTCCCCTGGTTTTCTCTGTGTTCCTTATCATTAATGGAACAATGGGGTGATCACCGGCAATAGTTTCAAACCCCAATGTTTCAATGCCCTTTTTCAGTTTTTTTGTCAGAGAATTTAGATTTTCCAGCAGCTTAAGCCCAGCCGGGCTGTCGAGAAGTTGCAAGGCCTTTAATGTCGCCACAGCCTCTGAAGGTGTAATCGGGTTGGAGTAGACATAGAAAGGAGCCTTTTCCCTCAGGTAGTCGATGATAGTTGAACTTGTCACTGCGTAGCCCCCATTGACACCTATTGACTTGCCCAGCGTTGAAATGAGTACATCTGCTTTTCTTCCTGTCACTTCCTCCGTACCTCTTCCACTCTTTCCAAAGGCGCCTACACCGTGAGAGTCATCGGCAACGGTAATGATCCCCTCTTTAAAGGTGCCTTCATGGTTTCGACAGATATCTGTAATCCTGTCGAGAGGCGCATGGTCTCCACGCATGCTGAAAATACCGTCAGTAACGACAATGGCCCTTTTTGCTTTGCCGGCGCCTTCTTTAAGGGCAGATGACAGGCCTTCCATGTTGAGGTGAGGGTAGACGGCTTTTACAGCCGGTCTCGACAACCTGATGGCGTTAATAATGCAATTGTGGTTAAGTGCATCGCTGATAACAAGCGTTTCTTCCGTAATAAGCTGAGAAAGAACACCCATAACCGCTGAATAGGCGGAACTGAAAATTATGGC
>JAOUBX010000134.1 GCA_029860075.1 Deltaproteobacteria bacterium
TAGCTACACGTCAGATTTTAACGCACCCATTGCAGGAAGTGTAAGTCATCACTTTAAACCGGATAAAGCAGGGGTTTATACCTTTGAGGTAAGTGCAACGGATAGAGCAGGAAACATGAGCAATAGAGTAATCGAAGTTCGTGCCATTGAAAGTGGAAGCGGCGCCGGAGGCGTAGACGGCCCTCCCGTAGTTTCCAGGATTATTCCTGCAAACGATGCTCAGGAAGTATTGATTAATAATCCTGTTGAGGTATTCTTTAATGAGGCAGTAGATTTCGTAAGGGATTTATCTTTTAAACTGGTTGATTCGGCAACAGGGTATGAGGTACCGGCTTTTGTTTATACGACAATTTATGAGACGCCGGAAGGCCGCATCAGTACGAAGGCCGTTCTTCAACCGAAGAATAATCTTGCCTATGGCAGAAAGTACGATGTTATTCTAACGAAGGACATTAAGGATATTTTTGTGGATGCAAATGTAAGTGACGGTGGCGTCCCCTTATCGCTGGCATCCAGGGTAAAAGGAGCAAGTGAGTATAAAACTTCTTTTACAACCATCGCACCCAGGATAGGCGCCCTTATTGATGACAGGTTCACCGGTGGGTCAACGGGTGATGTGGCGGTTTATGAACACGGCAGTGGAAATATCTACACCTATGTAACGGCCAATGAAAATGGCTGGTATGTGATAAATGTTACTTCTCCCACAAATCCTGTTGTCGTTCACCATCACCGGGCCAATAACGGATTCTCCTTCAGAGGCGTTGCTGTTGATAACGGTATTATGGCCATGACGGACACGGTTAATATTTACGGTGGCGGGCAATACGGTTATGTCCGTTTTTATGACCTCCGTGATAATCCCGAATTGCCGACATATATCGGTCAGGAAAGACTGGCCGAAGACTGGTCGGGCATACCTTGGCGCGTCGCCATAAACGGGAATCTGGCCTATGTGGCAACTGTCATGGTGGGCATTCAGGTGGTTGATATTGAAATGGCGGAAAATTACAGTAAGGAAACAAGAGGCCAGGCCCTTGTGGGTAATCTCGCTATACCGGGCCTGGGCTATGGAAATCCCTCCGATCTCGCTATTATCAAAGGCGGCAAGATGCTGGTAACGACAACGACGGGCAGGCTTGTTATTGCTGATATTAATCAATTAGTTCCACAGGTTCTTAGTGTGACAGGCAACAGGACGGAAGTTTACAGCGCCTTCAGGGTTGATGCTGCCACAGAATTCAGCTTTTACGATACGCGGCTTGGTGAAAGTAATCTAAAAAGTATCATTGATATCGCTGTAACAAACAGCTTCCAGGGCGAGATCAATACCGTTGATATCAGTGATCCTTATAACCCTGTAATACTTGGCACTGCGGTAGACTCAGCAGGCGTTGTACTGGATATTCTTGCCAGAGATGTTAAGGTATCGAAAACGTCCGGCATGGCCTTTGTCGCCTCCAGTGATGCAATTTATATTATCGATATAAAAGACCCCATCAATCCCAAACTTGTTTACAAAAGCTTGCAGACTATGACCAGTGCAGATGATGAATCTAAATTATTTTTTGCAACAGGCATTATAGAAAAAGATGGCACAATTTACGTGGCCGACAGGCAGGCGGGGCTTAAAGTACTCAATACGAGAAAGCTGCTGCTTAAGCAATCCTGTGATGAAAATAACTTTTTTGCCTGCAATGAATTTTATCCTGCCCTTGCCTACGTAAGTAACGGCGTTGAAAGCGGAAAGAAGCGGATTATTCTTGAAGCTAAAAATAGCGACAATCAACTGATTAATGACGGAAAAACCTATGCACGGCTTCGCAAGATTGAACCGGAAACGGCTGGTGTGCGGCTTAAAGGAAAGGCTGGTGCGCGCTGTCCTGAAGGAACTCCTGTTTTCAAAATGTGTGCGCTATTTGAAAAAGGTCATGCCGAATTTCACCTGACAGTGGACAAGGCATTTCCATGGGACACGGAAGAGTTAACCATGACATTTGATATCTATAATACAGAAAGTGACGGAAAAGCACTGGAAGAAGATGCAAGTGAAAATAAAAGGACCACTGTAGAATTGAAAGTACGTACCAATGCCAATGTAAACCTGCAGGAAGTGCTGGACGGAACGGCGGTTTATACTTTTGAAAAGTATGGTACTAATGATTTACCTTTAGATGATCTCCACAAAGGCAAGACAACAGGTAATGAGCCAAAGGAACAAGGCTTTGATTATGTGCAGATGATGTTAAACTATATTATACCGCCGTTAAAAACGCCTGTCAGAGAGGCGAACCTTAAAGATAGTTTGAACATTAGTGGATGGTATGGTGGACAGGCATTCCGTACAATTAAAGCAATTATTAATACAACAGCCGATGGTTTTGATGGAACACTCGTTGATTCAAAGATTTCCCATCGCCATGATCAGGCGGGGTATAAAAGTAGTTTTGAGAAAATTAATAAAGAGTATAATTACTATGATTATACCTTGAAAGCAAATACCCTTGATGAAGCAAAGGTTATTGATAAAGAACTGCTTGTCGGTTTTGACCTTCATACTAGCGAAATTCATCCCATAAATGATGAGGATATAGGTATTTATGAGCTTTTTCAGAATGAAGATTGGGACAGAGATGGTATTAGTAATTTTGTTGAAGTAGAAAATAGTAAATTGGTGACTTTAACTTTGACAGGGACTACAACAACTGCTATAGAAGTAACAGGGGAAGAGACAACAACAGATGACAAGAATTATGATGCCGCTACAATTCATTACAATGTGACCGATGGTCATATCGTTTTTGATCCACTCACTGAAACAAGTGTAGATACAACCATACAGTCTCTACTCAATACAACAAGGCGGGGTACTGTTGGTCGTGGTGAAATGCTTAAAAGTGATTCTACCGGCATCAATGATGGGGAATATGCCTTTTCCAAGCGAATTGACGGTATAAGAATACCCTCTGCCAATAAAGGTTATTATTACAGAAGAGGTGGTGATTTTAATGATACTGATAACTATGCCTTAAGAAAAACGATAGAGAAGCTTGAGCGGATAGGCAAGAAATGGGCTGAAATGCACCCTGATTTAGCACCAATGAATGCGAAAGTATTTTCTCCAACTGGTGACAGTAATGCGTTGAAGCCTGCTACCTCCGGGGTGTCGTGCACAGATGGTAATGTAGCAAATTATGGTAACCCACCGTCAGACATATATGAGTATAATGATCCTGTTTCTGGTGGAACCAGGTTTGGCGTTGGTGATTTCAGCCGACCGGGAGGAGGTTTCTTCTATAGTTATACTCCAAACATCATTACATCTAGTGGCACTTTTAATTTTGGAACCATAACGAATCCTGTTATTATCAGGCCGGATCATAAATCACATGAAGCGGGTGTTGATATTGATGTAAGGTACGTTAGAAGAAAGGCATGTGGTGAAGGTGGTATTGATTTTACGAAAGCTAGTCGGAAGGCTTATGATAGGGAATTGACGTTTCAATTGATGACACTTTTTGCTGAGGAAGGTGCAGTAGCTTTCTATGTAGATGTCAATGGGAGAGCAAAAATATTTAATAAAGTAGATCCTGATGATGAAGATAAGCAAAAACCAAAAGCTGAGAAGTATGTAGCTTTTAATAATTATACTGTTTTAGTGGATAGAGTAGATGAACATCATCACCATTTTCATGTAAAGTTTCCTGATCCTTATGAACCTCTTCAGCAGCCTACGGCATTCAAGGCCTTAGATTACACACAAGACCCGGTAATTGACTATGGAAGCGAGGCTACGCTTAATAACGGAGAGACTGTGACCATTGAGTCGGATGTTATAAGGGATAATCATGGCTGGGGCCTCTTCCAAAAGGACGCAAGCAGAACCTATGCAAATTTCAGAGTTTATGTGAGGAGTGAATCAGGGAATGCTATTGGTACAATGGTTAATACCGAATGCAGCAAAGTAAATGATTATAGATTATGCAAGATAGATAATAATGAAAGTAAAATAAAATTTACCTATACTACACATAGTACTATCACAGAGCCAGTTACAATAACGATTAAATCACGTGATGGTTCATATGAATATGGTAAAATGAAAATAATAATCGCAACAGAACCATAACAGGAAAGGAGTTGTAAATAATGTTTAAATATATACTGCTTATTACAGCTTGTTTGATTTCTTTTTCACAAAATGTTTCTGCTAAAGCTTTAATTTATGATGAAGAAAAAGGGGTGATTTACTTAAATGAAGAATTCATAAACTTGAAAAGATATGAAGAAAAGAGAAAAATAAGTGAAGAGCCGAAGAGAAAGATTTATCTTATCGATGTGGAAGCTAATACATCAAGAACACTAATATATTCTAACCGAAGAGTAGAGACCTATGATATTAGTGGTAAAGGACATATTGCTGTAATGGAATCATGGAATGAAAAAGTAAGCAGCCATATAAAAAGAGCATTGATTATATACGATATTGAAGGTAGACAATTAAAAGAGATACTGGATGTGCCTAGAACTACCGATAGTTCTGACAGTTTTGTCTGGTCACCTGATGGAGGAATGATAGCTTATGTAACCGGGGTACCGACTCTTGATGAAAAGTATGGGCCTTTCCGTTCTACTGGCATTTGGATTTATAATGTAAATAAGGATAAAACTGAAAAAGTCGGTGGGGGTTATGGCGTAAATTGGTCTTCTCATGATGGTAATTTGTATATGCAATTTGCCTATGGGGCAACTGAATTCGCTTCAATCTATGATGTTAATACTGGCAAAACAAGGCAATCTGGGAAAAAGGGACTGATATTTTCAGATGATGGTAAGTATCATATTGGTAAAAAATATCCTGAATCAATGGGTGAAGATGTAAGGGATTATGTATACAGAAGTAGCACAAATGAAGTTCATTATGAGTTTAGTATTGAGAAGGCGGAATGGAAAGGGTACGCGAAGTTTATCTATGATAGCCAATTTCTATTAATGTGGAGTGATGGTAGGTTTTATAAAGTATTTGATGTTGAGACGAAAAAAATAATTAGAAAAGCGAAGCATGCATTACTTGGCTGGAACAAGGATATGACTAGGGCTGTGGTTTATGAAAAGGGGAAAATCCATATTGACGAGATGTTGACCGGAAAACGGTTAATGTCGTTGGATTTGCCGGGAGAATAAAGTAGAAGTCAATATGAGGCATTGCAGTTATTGTCGTAGATATTTATAGATTACTTAAAGGGGATAGATTAAATTCTATCCCCTTTTTTGCAGGATGAAGATTTCAGGATAAGATGATAATAGAAATCGCAACAGAGCCTTAACAGGAAAGGGACTGATTTATGGAAAGAATGAAGTACATATATTTTTTAATTATTTATATATTGGTTTCTGCTGGAAATGCGGATGCAAAGGCTTTAATTTATGATGAAGAAAAAGGAGCAATATATATTGGTAATGAAGTTAGAATTATAAAAAACTATGAAGAAACGAAAAAAAGTGGGAATGTATCGGCTAATAAAATTCATGAGATACAAGTAAAAGCAAACAACTCCAGTACACTATTTGAGACAACTAAACCTATATCTGAATATAAATTAAGTGTTAAAGGCTATATTGCAATTGTTGTATCAAATTGGATCGAATTAAGAGGAGGTTTATGGCATAACAAGTCATCGTTAATGGTATATAACCAAGAAGGCACAAAAATTAAAGAAATTCCTGATGTACAGGTTTCATCGAGGTATTACGATTGTTTTTCCTGGTCACCCGATGGAGGAAAGATAGCGTATGTTACAGGAGGTCCAACGCGCGATGAAAAATATGGACCCTTCAGCCCAACTGGTGTCTGGATTTACGATATTGCGAAGGATACAACGGAAAAGGTTGGGGGCGGCTTTGGAGTCAACTGGTCTGAACATGATGGCAACCTGTATATGCAGTCGAGCTATAAAGATACCTTATATGGAGTAGTCTATGACGTTAAGCAAGGAAAAACCAGCAACTCTGGGAAAAATGGACTTATATTTTCAGAAGATGGCATGTATTCTGTTGGAAGAAAGCCCTCTGAGGAAATGGAGTGGGGCACTTCTTACGATGTATACAATAATCAAAAAAATGAGAGTGTATACAAGTTTAAAAGAGGGCCCAGAGGTGGGCAGGAAGAATGGATAGGTTATGCTAAGTTTATACTTGGAAGCCACTATTTATTGATGTGGAGTAGTTCTAGTAATTACCGGATATTTGATGTTGATAAGAGGATATTTATAAGGCAAGCCACACCAACATTACTTGGCTGGAATAAGGATATGACCAAGGCTGTGGTTTATGAAAAAGGGAAAATACACATTGATGAAATGCTGACAGGCAAGCGTTTGATGTCGTTGGATTTGCCGGGAGAATAATCCAGAAGTCAATTCGGTAAGCTCATAAATATATTGCAATAGATATAATCAAAAGAAGGGACAGAATAATTTCTGTCCCTTCTTTTCGTTGGTGTCATGAAAGCATTTCTTGTGAGCAAACCGATTCAAATGCAGGAATAGGCATTTAATCCTTACTAACAAGCTTTTGGTTTTGCTCTTTGACAATTAAAGATTAAAAGTACCTTGCCGATGATGACGGCAATCTGCTTGTTATCGGGGCGGGTGGGCTAAGCCGTACCGTGCCTGTTGAAACACAGACGGCAAATGCTGCTGATCTTGAAGCGGTCATTCCCACCGATATGACATTATTAAGGGCCGTTGAGGTTAATTTTTCCGGTGAGACGCTTTCGTCAAGTGCTGAACTCTCTATTCCTTTACCCGATAGTCTGGATATAAGCCATCCCGTGCTCGTTTCGAGGCTTTTCGAGGCTGACGGTAAAAGGCTGCTTGAAGTGGTTGCTACGGGACAGGTGACAGGCGGATTGATTACCTCTCAAACAGGAAGTGTGGCGGGTGCCACCTTCCCGGGAATTGTCAGTTCAGGGACTTATCTCTTCATAGAGGCGTCGCGGGCTGTCGGTTTCATGACAGGTATTGTAAGTGGTCTTGACGGTCTGCCCAAAGTGGGCGCCCTCGTCAGTGTCGATGGTTCAACCCTTGCCAATCTCTCCAATGCCGACGGCAGTTATCTCGTTGCCACCCTTTCTGGTCCCTGGACGGCACGGGCTCTGGATCTGACTACAAGAAACGAAGGTATTGTGA